>CAMNLN010000319.1 GCA_946543025.1 uncultured Verrucomicrobiota bacterium | reverse complement strand
ACACGGAAAGCGCGCACGCAAGCGCGAGGGAACAACAAAGCAGCGTTTTGATCTTCATGACTATTCTCCTTGTTTGCGACATGATTGTATCATAAAACCTTGAGCTTGGGCAAATCCTGAATGTCCACCAGCCCGACGACGCGGCCGGCCGCGTCGCACACGGGCAAGTCGTCGATGCGCTTCTTCTCGAAGATGCGCAACAGGTCGGCGGCGTAGGCCGTGTCCCGCACGAAGAGCGGATGGCGCGTCATGTGGTCGGCGACGGGGGCGGATAGGAGGTCCGATGCGGCCGCGGGAGCGGCCGCCGAAAAGCCGCGGCGGAAATCGCCATCCGTGAAGATGCCGGCGAGCGTGCCATCGGCGTTCACCACCACGGCCGAGCCGCCCTGCGCCTTCGTCATCGCGAGGAGCGTGTCGATCACGGCGGTCTCCGGCGCCACGCGCGCGAAGCGCTCGCCCGTGCGCATCACGTCGGAGACGCGCATCACGAGCGCGCGGCCGATCGCGCCGGCCGGATGGTTGAGCGCGTAGCTCTCCTTGTCGAAGCGCCGCGCGTCGATCATCACCATCGCGAGCGCGTCGCCCATCGCCATCGTCGCCGTCGTCGAGTTCGTCGGCGCCATGCCAAACGGACACGCCTCCGGCCCGCACGGAATCTCCAGCACCACGTCCGACAGTCCGGCGAGCGTGGAATCGGTCCTCCCCGTCAGCGCCACCACCTTGAGCCCGTGGCGGCGGATGGCGGGGATGAGGCGGATCACCTCTTCCGACTCGCCGCTGAACGAAAGCGCGAGCAGCACGTCCTTCGGCCCCGTCATCCCCAGGTCGCCGTGCATCGCCTGCACCGGATTGAGCACGATCGAGCAGGTGCCGGTCGAGGCGAGGATCGCGCTCGTCTTCTCCGCCACGTGCAGGTTCTTGCCCACGCCCGTGACGACCACCTTGCCCCCGGCGTCCACGCAGTCCAGCATCAGGCCGACCGTGCGGACGAACGATTCGCCCAGCGAATCGCGCGTACGCCGCAGGCCTTCGACCTCGACGTCGAAGACCTCCTTTGCGCGGGCGAGCTGCTGGGCGGGCGTCATTATTTTGCCTGTGCCTGCAAAAGCGTGACGCAGATGGTGCCCACGATGTCCTCGGCGGAGCAGCCGCGCGAGAGGTCGTTCATCGCCTTCGCGAGGCCCTGGAGGTTCGGCCCGATCGCCGTCGCGCCGCCGAGGCGCTGCGCGATCTTGTAGCCGATGTTGCCGGCCTGGAGGTCGGGGAAGACGAACACGTTCGCGTTGCCCTGGATCGCGCCGTTCGGATTCTTGAGCTGGCCGACCGCCGGCGCGATCGCCGCGTCGAACTGGAGCTCGCCGTCCATCGCGATGCCTTTCTCGGCGAAGACGGGCTTCGCGAGCTCGACGGCCTTCTGCACCTTCTCGACGAGCTCGCCGGCGGCGGAGCCCTTCGTGGAGAAGCTGAGGAACGCCACGCGCGGCTCGTTGCCCGTGAGGTCGCGGTACGTCTGCGCCGTGGAGAGGCCGATGTCCACCAGCTGCTCGGCGGTGGGGTTGGGAATGACGGCGCAGTCGCCGAACGCGAGCACGCTGTCGCCCGACGGCGTCGGCTCGCGCAGGTCCATGATGAAGCAGCTGGAAGCCGTCTTCACGCCCTTCTGGGTGCCGAGCGTGTGGAACGCGGCGCGGAGCATGTCGCCCGTGGAGGCGATGGAGCCGGCCACGAGGCCGTCCACCAGACCCTGCCGCACCATCATGCCGCCGAAGTAGATGCGCTTCGTGCGGAGCGTCTTCGTCGCGGCGGCGAGGTCGATGATCTTCTGCTTCTCGGCCGGCTTGCGCGATTCCTTCGCGTTCCACGCCTCCAGGTAGACCTTCGCCAGCTCGTCGCCGAGCGGGTCGGCCACGTAGTCGATGACCTTGATGCCGCGCGCGGCGAGCGAAAGGCCCGCCTTGGCCTCGGCGGCGGCGATTTCCTCGGGCGTGCCCAGCACCACGGGCGTGCAGATCTTGCGGTCGACGCACGCGCAGGCGGCGGTGATGACGCGGGCGTCCATGCCTTCTGGGAGAACGACGCGCCCGTTCAGCGCCGAAGCCCTTTCGATGATCTTTTCAATCGCTTTCATTTTGTCTTAGCTTCCTTCCAAGCTTCTAGAACTCCCGACTTCCAGAGGTCTGGATTTCGAGGGATTCTCGAAACTAGCCCTTCAACGTCGCCACGGTCTCGCGGGCGATCATCAGCTCCTCGTTGGTGGGAATCACGATCACGGGGATCTTCGAGTCCTTCGTGGAGATGACGCCGCTCTTGCCGCCGCGGATGGTCTTGTTGGCCTTCTTGTCGAGCTTCACGCCGAGCGCGCCGAGGCGCTTGACGATCTGCGCGCGCAGCTCGGCGGCGTTCTCGCCGATGCCGCCGGCCATGACGATGGCGTCGGCGCCGCCCACGAGCGTGTTGTAGCCGCCCACGTAGAGCGCCGCGCGGTGGCCGAACGCCTCAAGGGCCTCGATCGCGTCCACGTCTCCCGCGTCGGCCTTCGCCACCACGTCGCGCGTGTCGCCGCCGAACGCGCCGGTCAGCCCCTGGAATCCGCTCTCCTTGTTGAGGAGCTTGTCCATCTGCTCGAGCGTGTAGCCGTTCTTGCCGAGGAAGAAGAGGACGGCCGGGTCGATCGTGCCGCAGCGCGTGCCCATGATGAGGCCGTCCAGCGGAGTGAAGCCCATCGTCGTGTCCATGCACTGCCCGTTCTTGACGGCGGCGATGGAGGAGCCGTTGCCGAGGTGGCACGTGACGAGGTTCACCTTCCTGAGCGGCTTCTTGAGCCACGCGGCGGCGGCCTGCGTGATGAACTTGTGCGAGGTGCCGTGGAAGCCGTACTTCCGGATGCCGTACTTGCGCGCGAGCTTGCGCGGGATCGCGTAGACGTAGGCGCAGCCGGGCATGGTCTGGTGGAAGGCCGTGTCGAACACCGCCACGTTCGGCACGCCCGGGCACGCCTTCTCGCACGCCGTGATGCCGTCGAGGTTCGCCGGGTTGTGGAGCGGCGCCAGCGGCGAGCACTTGGCGATGCCCTTCTTCGTGGCGGCCGTGATCTTCACCGGGGCCGCGAACAGCGAGGCGCCGTGCACCACCCGGTGGCCGATGGCGTCCACCTCCTTGAGCGACTTCAGGACGCCGCACGCCGGATCGCACAGGATCGCCATGACGGCCTTGATCGCCGCCACGTGGTTGGGGATCGGCATTTCCTTCGTCAGCTTCTCGGCGCCCGCCTTGGCGTAGACCAGGCGGGAGCCGGCGATGCCGATGCGCTCCACGAGGCCTTTGCAGAGCATCTGCTCGGCCTGCATGTCGAAGAGCATGTACTTGAGCGAGCTCGAGCCCGCGTTGACTACCAGGACTTTCTTCATCTTCTTACTGCTCCACAAGCTTGACCTTGAAGAACGCGGCGTCGCCGAGGCCCTCGCGGTCGATCACGGCCTTCAGCTCGTCGGCTGTGACCACCGCTTCCGTCTCGGCGTCGGCCTTGATCGTGACGGCCTTGACCTTCGCCTCGACGGCCCCCGCGAAGTCGGGCGTCTTCGCCGCCACGAGATACAGGTCCACCGTGGCGTCCGCGTCCACGACGATCGCTCCGTACTCGCCCGGCGTCAGGTCGGACGAGACCGTCAGCTTCACGCCGTCCGCGAGCGAGAAGGAATCGATCCGCACCTGGACGGCATCCGGGGCCGTCAGCGCCTCCACCACGGGCGCCGGCGAGATCAGCAGCGCGCGATCGACGGTAGGCGCGCCAATGCCCATCAGCGTGATAGGCACGCTCGCGCTGGCCGCCACGCGGATCTTGCTGCCGGGCACGGTCCTCGCGAAGGTCGGGTTCACCCGCGTGAAGAAGCTGTTGCCGCTCGGCGCGCTGCGCACGGCAAGCGAGGCATGGTCGTTCCATTCCTTCGCGTCCGGAAGGCCGTCCCTGTCCGTATCCATGTCCTCCATGAAGATCGTGGCCTCGGGAACGGGAACGCCGGACGCCACCGTCACCGCGCGCGGCTCGTAAAGGCTCTTCGCGTCCGTCCCGACGTTGTTCGCGTAACCCCATGTCTCCCAGCGCGACCAGGCGCAGTCGCCGTCCGAGTCCACGAAGGCGCGCAGGTAGTACGTGCCGGGCTTGAGGCCGATGATG
>CAMNLN010000318.1 GCA_946543025.1 uncultured Verrucomicrobiota bacterium | reverse complement strand
TTTGACGACGCAGTTGCCTGTCGTCACGGATACACGCGTCAGGTCAAGAGGTTACGTCCGCGTCCGAAGGCTGATTGCCGCCTCATGCCTCCACGAGATGCAGGTGTGGGGCCATCGTGACCGTTCCGGTGAACTTGAACGCGTCGGGGACGAGGTTGGCGGCGGTCGTGTGGCGGGAGGTGTCCGTGTGGCTCTTGTCGGCCGCGTTCACCGGGGCGTGGTCGTACTGCGTCCAGTCCGCCCTGGAAAGCGCATCGAGGTTGGCAGCCGGGAACGTGATGTTCACCTCATACTCGTCGAAGCTGCCGGAGCCCAGCATCTGGAGGTTGCCCATGACGCTAAGCGCCTTGATGGGACGATGCGAGAAGAAGTGTATCTTGAAGTCGCCGTTCTCCTCCTTCGAGAGCGCGTACACCTCGTCGCGGTCAAGGGAGGTGTTCGAGAGAGCCCCCATCTGGGAGCCGACGATGGTAGGATCGTCGTTGATGCTTTCGCCGAATGCGTCCAAGGCGACGCCGTGGACGGACTGGTTGAGGCAGCTCGCCAGGATGTGCACCTTCATCTTGACGGCCGTATCGGCCGCCGCGAACGTCGCCTTGTCGTCTCCGGTCACGAACCTGACCAGCTCGTCGCGCGCGACGGCCGGATCCTGCGTCAGGAACTGCCCGTTCGGCAGGCGCACCGGCGTGTCGCGAACGATGTCGAGGTCGAACTGCGTCCCGATCTTGTCCGGGTCGAACTTGCGCCCGACGACCTTGCCGCTCTCGTCCTTCACGTCGACGTAGAGTCCCGCGCCGACCTGCGATGCGATGTTCGTCACGATCATCGCATGGCACATGTCGGCCATCTTGGTCTTCCGCTTCGCCAGTTCCGTAACGTCTGTCATGTTGATCTTGTCGAGCTTGCTCTGGATGGCGCCCGCGCCCGTCCCCGACACCGTCGGCAACAGGGAGAACTGCGCCAGCAGGCGTGGAGACAGCTTCGTGGCATCCGGCGCATCCGGAATCTGGAGCGGCTGGTCGGCGTCCGGCCTGCCGAGCGCCGTCCTCATCTGCTTCACGATCACGGAGACCGTCATCGAGACGTTGCTCGCCTCCCGGTTCGCTCCCTCCGCCGCGTAGAGGGCCAGCAGGTTCTTCCCCGTGTCCGACTCCAGCGCGGCCAGCAATCCCGCCTTCGCTTCGTCCGACAGGGAGTTTACGGCGCACTTAACCATGAACATCTGCGCGGCCTGAACCTCGCCGCCATCCCTGATTTCCACCCCCGTCTGGACGTTCGTCAACGAATGGACAAGGCTCCTGAGCGCGTCGTTGATCTCTTCCGCGGACGACCCGGCGCCAAGGTTCGCCAGCCCCGTCACGGGCACGCTGCGCCCGGCTTCCGCGAGCGCGCGGATCGGGTTGGGCGCATTCGTCGTCGGCGCGATCGGCTTTTCCATGTCCTTCAGCAGCTCCACCACGTCGAGCCGTGTCTGCTCGCCGTATTCCGTGCCCAGCGCGCGGCTCTCGTCAAGGTTCGCCTTCAGCTTGTCGACAAGCTCCTCGAGGCTGTCCTGCGGCTTGAGCCCGCCGTCGACGGCGCGCATCGCCTTCCCGCAGATGCTGGACAGCACCTCCCCGTCTCCCGCGCCGTCGCCGAGGCGAGCGAAGAGGTTTCGCATCGTCGCCTCGAAGGCGTCCAGCCCGGCCTTGAAGTTCATGCGCCCGTAGCCGCCGGCCGGCTCGTTCTTGGAGGCGACGTGCTCCCGCGCGAGCTTCGCATAACCCTGCTCGCCGCAAGGCGACAGGAAATCCGGGAAACCGCGCGCGGCAAGATGGCCGGAAACGACGTCCATCGCGGCGGCCCTCCGCGTTCCGGGCGTCGACATCTCGTCAAGCCGTGCGATGATGGACTGGATCTGGGCCGCGCCGATCGCACGGTCCGTGCGCACCTGGCTCAGCAGCCGCGCCGCCTCGGACTGTACGCTCTGGCTGAAGAAGCGCGGATCGTTCAAGATCGCGTGGTGGATCGCCAAGAGCGTTTCGGCATTTTTCTGGCGCGCGTCGCCGATGTTGAAGAAGCTCTTGAACCCCTGGAGCTTGGATTCCTCGATTCCGGTCTTCTGCTGGTCCAGCGTGATGTTGCCGACGCCGCCGAAGTTGCGGATCGTATCGACCGTAAGTGCCATTGTCTAGCCTTTCCGTTTGGTTGCAAAGGGAAGAAGTCTCAGCCCGCGTCATGCCTCGAAGGTCTGGCCGACTTTCGCGGAGACGATCTGCGGCCGGTCGCCGGTGAGGTCGAATTCGTACTCCTGCTTCCAGGCGAACGAGCCGACGACGTTGTTGCAGTTGACTGCGGCGAAGAAAATGTCGCCTTTCGTTTCAACCGTGACCTTTGCGCTCCTGCCGTCCGGGGCGACATTGAGGGTGTAGACCGAGTCGTTGTGCTGCGTCTTCGGAATCTGGTAGAACGGGTCGTCGTAACCGAAGGCGGACGAGATGAGCATTTGGGACCCCTCGACTTTCGAGAGATCGATGCCTTGGGGGAGCCCAGCGGTCGGGAACAGCGCGCGTTGCTGCGACATGCCGATCATCGCGCCGCCCGTCGTCTGGCTGAAGAAAGACGATATCGCCCGGCGGTGTTCGCGGGGCACGGCCTGCTTGAACGCCTCAATGACGGCGTCGCCCGTCCTTGTGCCATGGCTCGGATCCTGCCCGTTGATGAAGAAGCTGGCGCGCGAAGCGTCCTTGCGGAATGACTGATGGAGTCCCTCGCCGTCGAATTCCTTGTTGAATTTTGGGGAGAGATATTCGTCAAGAACCGACCGCGCATGTTCCGTCATCTTCGCGTCCACGGCGGCAAAACGCGGGTCGCCGGGATTGAAGTCGCACCACTTCGAGACGTCTTGCGCGTATTTCTTGACGCACGCGTCCAAACTCATATCGGCCGGCTTGCCGCAGGCGAAGAGGGTCACGGTGAAGTTTGAAAGAAGCTTGACGCCCTTCTCGGAGAGACCCTTGCCGTGTTTCTCGACAAGATCCGCCGCCATCGACATCTGGTCGTCCGTGAGAGCAACCGGGGGGAACGGTCGCTTCGTTTCCTGGCGCGCGAGCTGAAATTCGTTGACGCGCTGCAGTCCGCCGGCGACGGCGCTCTTTGCCAGAGACTGATCGATCGCCTCCTTGACGGCCATGATGCGCCGCGCCGTGAGGGGCTTGCCCGCGCCGTAGTCCTTGAGGAGCATCGCGTCCTTCACGGATTCCGGGATCCTGTCCTCGCCACCGAACATCTCGATCACGGACTTTTGGAATAGCGTGCGGGCGACGTCGTTCTTCGCCTTGTCGGTGATGGAGCGGGATAGCTTGAATGCCTTGTCCGGCGCGGCCACGATGGTACGCGTCGCAAATCCGCCGCCCGTCCCCGGTTCCACGGCGTCGGCGCGGGCCACCGCCTTTGAGCTGCCCGCCTCCATGGACTTCTGCGCGAAGTCTACGAAACTGTTAAACTGCACGCTCGCGTTGACTGTCATGTCTCTCTCCTGTTCTTCAAGGTTCTCCGTTGCCGGAAGTCCGTTGTTCGTTTCTGCCGTGTCTACACGGGAACCGCCAAGAGGTTACATCGCGATTTCGTGCCGTCGGACAGCCACACCAGGACGAGCGTGCCGCCTCGTCGGGCTATTCGCCGCCGCCAAAGAGCTCGTCGAGGGAGTCGCCCATCATCTCGACGGCCTCCTCCAGATGGTCCTCGCGGATGGAGAGCGTGGGCAGGAAGCGCACCACGTGCTCGCCGGCCGTGCACGTGAGCACGCCGCCGTCCGCGAACGCCTGCACCACGTCCTTCGCCGGGCCTTCCGTCACCATGCCGAGCATCATGCCGAGGCCGCGCACGTCGAGGATCTGGTCGTACTTCTCCGCGAACGCCTGCAGGGCGGCCTTGAGCATCTCGCCCTTCTTCGCCGCCGCCGCAAGGAGGTCCTCCTTCTCGATCACGTCGATCGTCGCGAGCGCGGCCGCGCAGGCGAGCGGATTGCCGCCGAACGTGGAGGCGTGGCTGCCGACCGTAAAGACGTCCGCGAACTTGGCGTTGGCGATCAGCGCGCCCATCGGCACGCCGTCCGCCAGCGACTTCGCCGAGGTGAAGAGGTCGGGCTTCACGGAATAGTTCTGCCAGCCCCACCACTTGCCGGTGCGGCCCATGCCGCACTGCACCTCGTC
>CAMNLN010000317.1 GCA_946543025.1 uncultured Verrucomicrobiota bacterium | reverse complement strand
CAACTTCTGCGCGATGTACGACAACGGCAAGCCGAATCCGCTCCTCAAGGTGTTCGTGGACGAGAAGGACCGCGCCACGGCCCGTCGCCTCGCGACGCCAGTGTTCGAGCGTGCCGCCATCCTTACGGCCATCCACCTGGCGGCGTTCATCGTCAAGACGGGCGGCGGGACTGATCCGTACGCGCCGGTGAACGTCTGCATCGACGGCTCCACCTACTACAAGACGCGTGCCGTGAGCTTCCCCGAGATCGTGAAGCGCGAGCTTGACGCGATGCTTTCCGCGCGGAACATCTCCTACGCGCTCACCGTGTGCCCCGACTGCGCGCCAATGGTCGGCGCCGCCGTGGCCGCCCTGCTGAAGTAGCGCAGCGATCGCGAATCGCGATGAGGAATGGAGGCCGGCTTTGCCGGCCTCCATTGTCTTTTAGGACTGCAAGGCCGCCAAGGGCTCGAAAACGGCGATTGTGGTATAATTGGCGGCGATATGAAACAGGCAATTTTCGTTCTTGGTTTGGCGCTTGCGGCGGCATCGGACGTCGCGTGGGGCGATGCGATGTCATTTCCGGGGTGCGTCTGGTCCGAGGTGAAGATTTCGGCTGGGACGGAACGCGTGACGGTGACTGACGCGAAGGGGCGCTTGCTGTTGTCGTTCCAGGGCGCGCCGCACGGCACGTCGCTTGCAAAGCTCGTCGTCTCGCAAGCCGTGGATCGTCTGGTGGTCGATCCGCGCGGGGCGTTTGCGGACGGAATGTCCAAGCTCGTGTTCACGTCGGGGAACATCGATCCGGCGCCGCTCGCGGGACGCGACGCGTCGCTGGCGAGCGAGCTGGGCGGTGCGCGCGGGACGAAGGGACTCGTCTACTTCGAAGGCTACACGAAGGATCGGCGGCATTACTACAAGAGCCGTCCGTTCGCGACGAAAGGTCATCGCAAAACCTATTTCATGACGCAGGACATACCCGAAAACATCGCTTGGCTCCACCTGCGGTGGGACGTCACCGAGGCGAAAGCGCCCTTCGAGATCTTTGGCGCGACGTACGGGCTTGCGTCGGAGATGAAGGAGACGTCTGAAAAGAAACACATTGCGCCGGAACTGCTGTTCCATGCGCCGTTCGATGGTTCGCCGGACGCGGCGTTCGCAAAAGGCGCCGCGAAACCCATGCAGACGAACGGACTGGCGTTCGCGGAGGGCAAGCGAGGGCAGGCCGTGCGCCTGACGCGCGCGGCAAAGAGCGTCCTTGACTACGCGGCTGCGGGCAACCTTGTGCAGGAGCGCGGGACGGTGAGTCTCTGGTTCAAGCGCGAGTGGCCGGACAAAGGACACGACGCACAGGGAAAGGAAGTCTGGCGGACGCTCTTCGCGAACCCGGACCCGAAGACGTGCCCGCGCATCGGTTCGGGCCAGCTTATGTTCTGGTGGTGGGGCGACCGGTTGCGCGCCGACCAGGCGGACGACGACGACGAGTTTGCGACATGGGGCGGCGCCGCGCCCGAGGACGACTGGAACCATCTGGCTGTGACATGGGACGAGGAAGGTGTGCGAATCTACTTGAACGGACGGGACGGGCGCGGCGTCTCGGACGGCGTTTCGCCGATGTCGCGCGCCTTGAAGCCGCATGACCTTCTCAGCTTCGATCGCGAGGCGTTCGGTTCCTTTTGCGTGGGACAGTGTGGCGGGAACCGCACGTTCGACGGGCTGATCGATGACCTGCGCATCTATTCCGCGCCGCTGACGGCGGAACAGATCCGCGAGCTATGGCGGCGGGAGTCCGTGATCGAGCTGACGGCACAAGGGTGCTATTCGCTCGCGGACACGCCGGGCGAACTGACCGTGCGGGCGACGAGTCCGGCGGGATGCGACCTCTCGAAGCTGGTATACTGCCTGTGCGACGAGGCGGGGAAGGTCGTTTGCCGCTACCGGGAGAAGGTGGCCGGCAAGCCGACGACGCTCAGGGTGAACCTCCCGGCGGGACGCTATACGCTCCGAGCGACGGACGGCACGTGGTTCTACGGCTCCGTGCCCTACCTCGTGCTGCGACGCGACAACCCGTACGAGCTGACGGGCGACGCGGCCGAGAAGGCGACGCGCGCGCCCGGACGGCTCGCGAACCTGGAGCTGATGCAGACGCTGACGCTTGACAAGATACCGTCGGACGACCGCTTCCGCGCGGTGGGGCCAACGCAGACGAAGCGGCTGAACGGCGTACCGTATCTGGAGGCGGGGCCATCGGCCGGCGACCGCTTCGCGATGCGGTTCAGCCTCGAAACGAACGCGCCGCTCTACCTCTTCGAGATCGACTATCCCGACGACGCCGTGCGCACGGCGGACCTGATCGTCCAGCGGGCGAAGAATCCTGGCGGCGACTACACGATGCAAGTTGGGTACGTGACGGGCGACGAGTATCCGAACTCGGACCGCATGATGACGCACCGGTGCCTCTACTGGGCGAGCGATCCGGACGTGGCGCTCGTGGCGATGACGGCACGCGCGAACGCGCCGGCGGCGATCGCGGCCGTGCGTATCTACCGCGTGGCGGGCGGCGCGCTTCCGGCGGCGGCGATCCGCGAGCCGAAACCTGCGGACGGCCCGAGCGACTGGGCGCGCCTGTGGCACGACATCAAGACGAAGGGCGAAGACCGTTTGCCCGCACATCCCGCCTCCAACGGTTGGAAGCGGTCGTTCGCCCTCTACTTTGAGGATCCCGCGATCGGTTACGACTTCGCCACGCGCGGACACGGGACCGAAAGCCTGGACGACCTCATCGACCGGACGGCCGCGCTCATGAAGTTCACGGGGCAGAACCTTTTAGCCTACCCTGGCGCCTGGTACCACGGTCTCATCGGCGAACGGTACAACCCGCGCAGCCATGCGCCCGACTTCCTTAGCGCCTGGTACGCGAAGTTCGACAGGGAGGGGCTGCTCCTCATGCCCACCGTGAACCCGAACACGATGCCTGTGCCGGACGGGCTCGTGACGCGCGCGACGATGGGCGACGGCTCGCTCCACGGTACGCCGATCGCGATCCATGATACCGGCAAGCCGAACTGGGGCGGCTGGCACGATACGCCGCCGAACTTCAACTTCCACCACCCCAAGGTGCGCAAGTACATCTCGCGCATGATCGACGCGCTCGTGGCGCAGGGCAAGGACCATCCGTCGTTCAAGGGCGTGTGCCTGCACATGACGCGTCACTGCATGCTGTGGTTCGGTGACGAGGAGAGCGGCTACAACGACTACACCGTGGCGGCATTCGCGAAGGCGAAGGGCATCAAGATTCCAGTGAAGAAGAGCGACCCGCTGCGCGGCAAGGCGTATGCCGCCTGGCTGCGGGAACATGCCTGGAACGATTGGATCCAGTGGCGGTGCGACGAGGTGACCGCGTTCTACGCGGGCGTGGCGCGCAAGCTCGCGGCCGCACGACCCGACCTCAAGCTGTGGATGAACAGCTTCGTGCCGGCGAACGTGCGCCATTCCGACTTCATGAAGCCGGACTATATGGAGCAGGCGAACCGCGCCTGCGGGCTTGACCGCGACGCGCTGACGGCGGCAATCCCTAACCTCATCCTCTGCCAGACGCTCGTGCCGGCCGACTACCGCTTCCGCCGGCCGGACTACTTCCCCTCGCCGGCGGTTCGCGCGCACCAGCGTGCGCTGGACACGTTGCCCGGTTTCTACTCGCTCCTACGCGGCGCAAAGTACCCGTGGGTGAATCAGCATGATCGCTACTGGGAAAGTCCTATCGGGCGTGGTGCGAAGGGCGGCCCATCCTCGCTTTCCTGCGACTGGCTGGACGAGTGCACGTGGCGCGTCTCCACGCTCAATCCAAGCGGCGTCCACGCCCTGCGGCATTTTGTTCTGCCGCTCAGGTACGGGGATGTGCTGGGGATGTCGAAGGGAGGTTTCCTGATTGGCACGTACGGCATGGAAGAGGTTCTCGTACCGTTCGTGCAGGCGTTCCGCGCGCTCCCGGCCGTCGTGTTTGACGACGTGGGCGGGACGGAAACGGTCAAGTTGCGCCACAAGGACTTCGACGGGCGGAGCTGGTTCTACGTCGTCAACACGGACAAGGAACCTGCGACGGTGAGGCTTTCGGTGCCGAAGCGCGCGCACGACCTGGTGGCGGACGCGCGGGTGGGCGGAATCTTCTCGGAGGAGACGCTCACGCTCCGCCTGAAGCCGTACGAGATGCGCAGCTACG
>CAMNLN010000316.1 GCA_946543025.1 uncultured Verrucomicrobiota bacterium | reverse complement strand
TCTCGTTCTTCGGCATGACATGCGCGGACGGGACGCCCAAGTCCTACGCCTGCTACGACATGGCGCTCTACGGTGCGTCGTTCTACAGGGACGGCAAGCAGGTCGCCGAGTTCGTGCCCGTGGTGAAGGGCGGAGTCGCGGGGCTCTACGAGAAGGTCACGAAGAAGTTCTACGCGAGCGCCACGGATGTTCCGCTGACGGCCGGCCCGAAGGCCGAGAAGAAGAAGGAACCTGTGGCAAGACGGAACGGGAAAGCGGCGGCCATTGATTTTTCGGTGCCGGTTTTCGAAGACGACTTCACGAACCCCAAGGTCTTCGCGGAGCGGTGGGACTTCCGCGGGCACGCGCAGAAGGAGATCGAGGTGAAGGACGGCGCGGTGCGCGTTCCGAGCGGCAACACGGGCGACGGCATCCAGTGGAAGGGCGAGCTTCCCGACGAGTGCGCGGTCGAGGCCGATTTCGTGTGCTATCCCGAGTGGAGCAGGATCAAGGATCCGAAGGACGGCGACTACCACTGGGCGTCGATGGGCTGCGACTACGGCAACTACGGCGTCAGGAGCGACGGCTACGGCGTGAGCCTCTATGCTCCGGCGGAAGGCCAGGCGACGCGCAGCTGCTATCCGTGGATCGCCAACTTCAAGGAGGGCGAGCCGGTGACGGTCCGCTTCGAACGCCGCAAGATCGGCGACAAGATGATGGGCTACACGTTCCTCATCAACGGCGTCCAGGCAAACTACTTCACCGCACCGACGCCGAAGAAGAAGGTCGGCTTCGACGGAGTGGCGAGGTCGAATCCTCTCGTCATCGACAACTTCCAGTGTCCGTTCGAGGTCCGCCGCGTCACGATCTACGCCCTCCAGGGCGACGACAGCCCGAACCTCATCGCCAACTCGGGCTTCGAATACGACAGCGACGGAGTGCCGCCGCACTACTGCAACCGCAACTTCTGCGCGATGGACAAGGTGTCCGTCGAGGACTACAAGGAGAAGTACCTCAGGTGCTTCATGGTGGACAGGAAGGAGAAGCACTCCGGCAAGCAGTCGCTCCGGCTCAACATCGGGCCGTTCGTCCGCAGCTTCGACTTCTTCACCTGGAACACCCCGACCCAGAAGGGCAGGAGCGCGGTCCTCTCCGTGTGGGCCAAGGCGTCAGAGCCGGGCGTCAAGTTCAGGCTGAAGCTGTCGAAGGATGCGAAGATCGTGGACCTTAAGACGGAGTGGACGCGCTACGAGATAACGACGACGAACATGCCATCCCCAGGGATCTTCAGCCCCGTCTGGTTCGACGTGCCGGATCTCCACCAGCGCACGACCGAGGCGTCCATCTGGCTTGACGACCTGCAGCTCGAGATGGTCGACGCGCCGGAGGGCGGGTTTGACCCGAAGAAGCTCTACGCGACGGAGTACAAGCCGAAATCCGGCGACGAGGCCAACTTCACGCTCGGGAAGCCGACTCCGCACGCCAGGCCCGAGCGGAAGACCCCCTACACCGCGGCCGAGAACGCGCTCTGCGGCTACACGGTGCCCGCGGAGGGGCTGATCCTCGGACACTACGACTTCTACATGAACGAAAAGACGGCGGGCTTCCGCGTGTGGGACGCGAACGGGGGCTTCGAGGAGGTGTCGGTCGACATTTCGAAGATGGCGTACGGGACAAACTCCGTCACGGTAAAGGCGCTCGGGAAGGAGTGGAAGGGCGAGGTGCGCAAGCTTCCGTTCAAAAAGGGCGCGACGCAGATCAACCAGTGGTCGCGCACGCTCGTCCACGACGGGGAGAAGGTGTTCATGTGCTCGCCGTGCCTCATCGGACGCGAGAACGCGCCGCAGGAGGACGGCACGTCGAAGCAGGTCGACATCATATGCGACGCGGGGTTCAAGTACCTTAACCTCCAGAACAACCTGAACGTCCGCGACATCGAGATGAACCAGAAGACTCTTGCCTACGCGGCGAAGAAGGGCCTTAAGTTCACGGTCTGGACGGGCGAGGGACAGACCCTCGACGACGTCGGCGAGATCAGGAGGTGGGAGGACAACTCGGCGACGGACTGGTCCCGCGAGAAGATGTACAGGATGCTCGACAGCGAGAACGTCATCAACTGGCTTGTCCTCGACGAGCCGGAATACCGCAAGGCTGACGAGTGCAAGGCGTTCATGGAGCGCACGAAGAGGCTCTTCCCCTACAACCCCGTGCAGATGAACAACTGCTGGATGGGCATCTCGGGGCGCTTCGCGGGGCTGCCGACGGACATCCTGATGGTCGACTACTACCTCACCTGCGACGGCACGACGCTCGACATGGTCGTCTCAAAGGTCGACGTTCTCCGCTCCATCGCGCCCGGCAAGCCGTGCTGGTACTTCATGGAGAGCGAGAACTCGCTGCATCCGCGCATCCCGTCGTACAAGGAGCAGGTCGCGCAGTGCTGGGGCTCGATTGCCGCCGGTGCGTCGGGACTCAGCTGGTTCGTCAACATGCCGACTTCGCGCTGCTGCTACGACGCGCTTGTAGACATCAACCGCGAGATTCTCGACAACGTCGACTTCCTCTGCTCGGACGAGCTCTGCGGCGGCGCGATTTCGAGCGAGACGGAGAACTACATCCGCTGCCTCACCAGGAAGCACGGCGACGAATGGCGCATCTACACCGCCAACGTCAACCCGCATCCCATCAAGCTCGTCGGCTTCCGGCTTCCGCCGGAGATCCAGGCGGACGCGAAGGTCGAGGTCATGTACGAGAATCGCTCGCTACAGGCGAAGAACGGCATCTTCGGCGATTCCTTTGACGGCTTTTCGCGGCACATCTACCGCATTGTCAAATAACCCCCAACTGGGTAGTTGTCTTGTCTGGCCGGAATGGATACAATTGTGGCGTCTTTTTGAAACGATAGGAGGGCTGCCATGAAAATATCCATCATTCCTGCTGTTTCCGCCGCTCTGTTTGCGGCTTCCGCCGTTGCCGCCAGTTCCACCGTCTCGACGGTTGATGATCTCCGTGCAGCCCTTAACAATGCGGCTCCCGGAGATGTTATCACGCTTGCGGCAGGCGAGTACAGCCTCATCAGTGGGGAACTTCAGGTTTCGGCGGCCAACGTGACGCTTCGTTCCGCGAACGGCAAGGCCAACGTAATAATCGACGGAGGTTCGCAGTTCCGCATCCTCAATGTAAGCGGCGGCCAATTCACTGTCGATGGGATCACGTTCAAGAACGGCTACTATGCCGGCAACGGCGGGGCGATCAGCTTCAGCTCATCGAGCGTTTCGCAGACCGCGATGATCAAGGACTGCGACTTCATCGACTGCGTCGCGAAGTACGGCGGCGCGATCTATGCCGGGCAGAACAGCTATTCGTCATTCGAGCCGCGCGAAAACTACGGCATCATCAGCGGCTGCACCTTCCTCCGCTGCGGCATCGACTCGGGTACGTCCGACAACCAGGGCGGCGGCGGCGCGATATGCGGCGCGCTGTGGGTGGAGGACAGCGTCTTCGACGCCTGCTACTGCAAGACCCCGAATGTGCAGGAGTACCACCTGGCGATCGACGTCCCGAGCTACATGACCGTCACGAACTGCATCTTCCGCAACCACACAAACATCACGCGCGGGCTGGTCGGGTCCAAGGAACAACGGGAGCAGCAGGGCTGCGCGCGGCTTATCGACTGCCTCATCGCCAACAACACTTCGGTCGGAGCCGACGACGTCCTTTTCCACCGCAAGGTAATCCTCGACCGCTGCGTCATTTCGAACAACTCGGCTACTGCCACTTCTACGCTCTCGTCGCTGTACAGGCTTGACGCAACAGGCGACCGGGAATTCAGCAAGGTCACGAGCTGCCTTTTCATCGATAACAAGTACCCGTTCAACATGGCCAACCTGCCGCCGCTTTTGAACTGCACGTTTGTCCGCAACGTCGGTGGCCTAGCCTGCGACTTTGTGCAGTCGCTCAAGCTGTTTGTCACCAACAGCGTGTTCTGGGCTAACGTCGCGAAGACCGATTGGCCGTATGGTGCCACGTACAAGGGCGTGCCCGGTTTCTACTGGCATCCCAACACGCCGCTCGCTGATCTGATTCAGCTCGCGAACGTCGTTATCGAGAACGGCGCCGCCAACAGCGATGTCGCGGCAGTTCTGGCGACCGACGCGACCGACGCGTCCACGCGCCTCACGGCGCTCGCGGCGCAGAAGGGCCCTGGGTTCAAGGATGCTGCA
>CAMNLN010000315.1 GCA_946543025.1 uncultured Verrucomicrobiota bacterium | reverse complement strand
AAGGCGGAGACCTTCCTTACGAATACAGTCGTGAGCACGTACAAGTACGTGTCGTACCTGGGCGACAACAGCGGATTCCGCGGGCGGCATCTGGTGAGCGGCAACGGGCAGTTCTACATAGCGTCGCAGGCGAACCTCGGGACGCCGCCCGCGACGCTCCGGGCCGACTACCTGACGTTCGAGGGATCGACCTGGTGCATCACCAACAACCTTACGCTCGCCTCGACGAACTGTGGCATTACGGTCAAGAGCTACACGCCGCGGGCGGATGCCGTGGGCGTAGACCGGTCGCTCGGGATGCGCATTTCCGTGAGTGCGTCGCGCACGGCGACGCTGGTGTGCCCGTTCTTCGGCACGGGAACGGTCGTCAAGGACGGCGACGGCGATCTGCGCCTGACGGGATCCTTCGCCGGCTACCGGGGCACGGTGCGTCTCGCAAAGGGCGCGCTCACGTTCGGTCCGCGTCCGGCGCGCCTGAAGACGCTCGACTGCCTCGGCGGGACGTTGCTCCTCGACATGGCGGCGGCCACGCCCGGCGAGCCGCGCCTGACGGTGGAGGACGCGTTCGTCGCAACGAACGGCGCACGGATCGGCGTGGGCGTCGCCCGTTCGGCGGTCGCCGCGCAAACCGCGCTTCCGCTTGTGCGTGCGCCGGGGACGACGCTCTCGACGATGTTGCGGGGCAACAGGTTCGCGTTGCAAGAGACGGGGGGCGTGAAAGGGACGCTCGCGGTGACAGCGGGAACGGACGGCACGGAGACGCTCTTCTTCACGGCCACCAACGCGGTGACGGAGGCGAACAAGCTGCCGCTCGTCCCGCGCGCCGACATCGTCGCGCGCACGCAGGGCGCGGCGGCGCGTCCGCATCCGCGCCTTTTCGCGGATGCGGCAGGATTTCAGGCGTTGCGCGACGGCATCGCCACGAACGATCTCCTGCGGCTTGGCGCGGAACACATCTACCGTCAGTCCGAAATCCTGCTCTCGGCGGCGCCGATCGTGTACAAGCTCGACGTGAGCGGAAAACGTCTCCTTGATGTGAGCCGGAACGCGCTCTACCGCATGACGACGCTCGCGATGTGCTACCGCCTCTACGGAAACGCGCGGCACCTGGAGCGGGCGCTGGAGGATTTGCGGGCCGTCTGCGCGTTCGACACATGGCATCCGTCGCACTTCCTGGACGTGGCGGAGATGTCGCTCGCGGTCGCGATCGGCTACGACTGGCTGTACGAGTACATGGACGACGGGACGCGCGCGTTCGTGGCGCACGCGCTTCGGACGCGCGGCCTTGACGCGTCGCGCGAGAACCAGGGTTGGATCACGGTCGGCAACAACTGGGGACAGGTGTGCCACGCGGGGATTCTCGCCGCCGCGCTCGCGCTGGCGGAGGAAGGACCCGTGGAGACGGCCACGTTCGCGCAACGGTGCGTCGAACGACTGCCTACGCCGATGGCCGCGCTCGCGCCGAACGGCAACTATCCGGAGGGGCCGGGATACTGGAACTACGGGATGGAGTTCAACGTGGTGGCGATGATTCTTCTGGAAGGGACGCTCGGCAGCGACTTTGGCCTCGCGTCGCTGCCGGGCTTCGAGGCTTCGGGCGCGTACATGGATCTCGTGACGGGGCCGAGCAAGGCGACCTTCAACTACGCTGACGGCGGTTCGGGGCGCAGCACGACCTTCGCCACATGGTGGTACGCCGCGCGGTTCGGCCGGCCGGATCTGCTCAGCTACCGCGAGATGGAACTCTTCAGCGCGTATGCGGCCGCCACGCAGAACGGGAAGGGGAACAACCGGCTGTTCCCGCTGTCGCTCTTTTGGGTGAGGCGGCCGCCGGAGGAACTTTCTCCGTCGGTGCCGCTCGTGTGGGACTCGCAGGGCGTCGTGCCGATCGCGATCCAGCGGTCGAGCTGGAACGACGACGAGGCGCTCTTCGTGGGGCTGAAGGGTGGGTCGCCGTCCGGCAACCACGGGCACATGGACGGAGGTTCCTTCATCCTCGACGCGCATCGGATCCGCTGGGCGGTGGATCTCGGCTCGGAGAGCTATTCGCCGATCGAGGCGAACCCCGCGATTGGCAACGCGCTTTGGACGATGTCGCAGGACTCGAAGCGCTGGTGGCTGTACCGTCTGAGCACCTGGAGCCACAACGTGCCGATGATCGACGGCTGTCAGCAATGGGTGAAGGGGAATGCGCGCGTGACAAGCGTCGAAACGAACGCCGAAGGGTCGTGCGCGACGCTGGACCTTTCGTCCCTCTACACGAACGCGACGTCCGTCGTGCGCACGGGAACGATGTCGGCGGCCGGGCGGCGCTACCTGCTGCGCGACGTTCTGCGCGGCGTACGGCGAAACGGGCGGGTTCGCTGGTCGATGATCACCAAGGCGACGCCCGAGATCGACGGCCTGCGCGTGACGCTAAGGCAAAACGGGAAGGAAATCCTTCTCGAGCAGTGCGGCGCGCAAACGGGCGCGTGGCAGGCGCAGCCGGCGGAGGGGCCGAACAGCTGGGACAGCCCGAACGCAGGCTGTGCGCAACTGACCTTCACGGTGACGGTGCCGTCGTCGGGAACGGTGGACATGGCGGTGCGCTTCGTCACGGGCGACGCGCCGAACATGATCCTGCTGCGTTGAGCGCGCGGCTAGGCGAACGCCTTGAGCGTTTCGAGGTAGCCGGCGGGGTTGCCGATGTCGTGCCGACGGCCGGGATAGCGATAGCCGTAGACGGGCTTGTCGGCGAGCAGACGGCGGATGGCGTCGGTGAGCTGGATCTCGCCGCCGTGGCCAGGCGTCTGCGTGGCGAGGAGCGTGAAAATGGCGGGGTCGAGCAGATAGCGTCCGGCGATGGCGAGGCGCGAGGGCGCCGCTTCGGGGGCGGGCTTCTCCACAAGGTCGTCGAGCTTCAGGACGCGTTCTTCAATCAGCTCGCCGCGGACGATGCCGTAGCGCGACACCTTTTCGAGCGGCACTTCCTCGAGGCCCACGACCGAGGCGCCGCCGTGTGTGCGGGAGATCGCGGCCATGGCGGCGGAAGGGGGCTCGCCGGAGACGAGCGCGTCGCCGAGCAGCACGAGGACCGGCTCCGTCTCGTTCGCGAGAAGGGGCGCGCCTTGCAGGACGGCGTGGCCGAGGCCTTTCTGCTCCGTCTGGAAAGCCCAACGGATGCGGGCGGCAAGCGTGGGATCGCCGTCGAAGTAGCGGCGGATGATTTCCTTTTCGGACGAGATGACGATTACGACCTCGTCCGCGCCGGCCGCGAGCGCCTCCTCGACGATGAGGTGGATGGCTGGCTTCGAGCCGACCGGGAGCATTTCCTTCGGCACGACGCGCGTGACGGGCAGGAAGCGCGTACCGTGTCCTGCCGCTGGAATAAGGGCTTTCATGCAGACAGTATAGCAAAACGGGTGCGGGAAGAAAACGCCCGTGCAACCGTACCGATCTTCAATGCGTCTCCGGCCTCCGCAGTTTTGGCGAAGGAGGGCTGCGTGACCGCCTTTTGTTGCGCTTGACATATTCCGTAGCGCGTAATATACTACGCGACATGATTTCATCCTTTAGGGACAAAGACACGCGTGCGTTGTATGAAACCGGCTCCAGCCGCCGGTTCAACGCGATTGCGCGAATCGCGTTGCGAAAGCTAGACATGATTGCCGCCGCAACGCAGGTCGAGACCTTACGGGTTCCCCCTGGCAACCATCTGGAGTCATTGAGTGGAGACCGGCAAGGCCAATGGAGCATACGCATCAACGGCCAATGGCGAATATGTTTCAAGTGGAACGGCAGCAACGCCGAAGAAGTCGAAATCGTTGATTATCATTGAGGAGGAAGAAGATGCGCACGAAGAACCTGATTCATCCCGGAGAGATTCTTAAGGAAGAGTTTCTGGAGCCTCTTGGCATCAGCCAGAACCAATTGGCGATTGACATTCGCGTGCCGGCCCCGCGCATCAGCGCCATTGTACATGGCAGGCGGGCCATTTCAGCCGATACCGCGCTTCGGCTCGGTGCCTATTTCAAGATGGAACCCCAGTTTTGGCTCAATCTCCAGAGCAACTACGACCTCGGCGTCGCCGAATCTGGGGCATGGACGCGAATCAAGAAATTGATTCCGGCGTTCGTTCCCCGGAATGCCGCCGCGATTTTGTGACAACTAGTCGCCTACGGCATCTTCACCGTCACCTTGAAGAACCGCTGTGCGGCGTTCATAGGACAAACCCACGCCGCGTCCATCAGGTTCGTCTCGCCCATCACCGTATACACCCGCACCTCGCCGTTGGTGTTGAGGTTGGGCGTCCAC
>CAMNLN010000314.1 GCA_946543025.1 uncultured Verrucomicrobiota bacterium | reverse complement strand
GTGGCCGCGTTCGGCTGCTCCTGGGCGAACTGCACGAATTGGTTGAACTGCGCGCTGATCGTGATTGCCATGGCTTTCTTCTCCTTTCGTTTTTGGAACGCTCTCGGCGTTCTCCGCCTCAGTCTTCGTCTTTCCTGTTGGCGACGATTTCCTCAAGCGCCTCCTGAAGCGCCTCGTTGTTGTCCGTGATGAAGGCCTTCAAGTCTTCGTTCAGGTTGTACCTGCTTTTCACTTCTTCGTCCATCACCTTGCAGAAGGGTCGTGGGTTGCGCGAACGCGCCTTCATCACCTGAACATGATCAGCGTGCCGATGGGACTGATCCAGTAGGCTTTCTCCGCCGCGCGCAGGTTGACGCCCAGGGACGACACGTCTTCTCCAAGGAGCTTCCACGTGGCCCGGTTTACGAGATCGCCAGTCCAGTCCAGCACCATCCCTTCGGTCGGTTTCGGCTCCGGCGCAAGGCGCACCGTGCCGAGCGACACGTCGCCGTCCACGCTGAAGAGCGCAAACGGCGTCGCGCCGCCCCACACGCGCGTCCAATCCACCGTGCCTTCCGTCACGAGCGCGCCAAGGGTCTGCGTGGCGGCCTCGTGCTGCAGCGACGTGCCATCCGCCATCACGAGCGCCGTGTCGGCGTCCGTCGCCGGCGTCGCCGGCATGCCCGCGAGCCACGCGGGCGGCGTGGTCGAGCCCGAGCCCTTGTTCAGCCACTTCTTGCGCAGGTACGCGAGCAGCTCGTTCTCCTGATGATGTCCCAGCGGCATCGTCGTGACGATCATCTCGCCGATGTCGCCGTACCACATACGGTTGGCGAATTGCTCGTCTCCGTACCACTGCGCCTGGCCTTTCGCCATCAGCCGCCCCCCGATCTGCACGAGGTCGATCGCCAGAGGCTCGCAGTTCAGGTCGGTTCTCGTCTTGCACGGCACGGCCGTCGTCGAGGTCGATGCCGTTTCGACGAGGACATAGCAGCCGTTCGACGAGTTGAAGAGGTAGAAGATCTCTGCGGTGCCAAGCGCGGGCGCAGAGGTCGCATACTCCTGGTTCATTGCATTAATGCCGAGATCGACCGGATAGGTCGTCGCCGAGCCTTCGGAGACGTGGAGCACGCCTTTTACGTTCTCGTCCGACGCCGTGGCCGTCGCGCTGCCGAGCGCGAACGGACTCGCCCACTTGCCATGCCCCGCCCCGTTCGTGGCGTCCGCCGGGTTCAACTCCCACTTCATGCGCCGCTTGACCATGTAGACGTACAGACTGCGCGGCGACGTGTAGTTCGTGTAGCTGTTCAGCACAAGCGCCTCCCGGCCGTCGAACGCCAGCACGGGATTGCCGTTCATGCCGTCCTCGCCCGTCTTCACCGTCGGCCCGTACGGCACGGTCGACCGCCGCGCGTTGCGCACAAAGCTGCCGCCCGCCGCGCCTTTGTTGACGAGGTTCGTCACGCGGTTGTCCGCGTCAAACGTGATCGTCGAGGCGTCGGACGCGTCGAT
Source organism: uncultured Verrucomicrobiota bacterium (assembly GCA_946543025.1). GTDB lineage: Bacteria > Verrucomicrobiota > Kiritimatiellia > RFP12 > UBA1067 > RUG572. The sequence continues at coordinate 2,804 of CAMNLN010000314.1, read as the reverse complement.
CCAAACGTCCACATGCGACGGCAGCGCGCCGTCCTTCAGCTTCAGTCCGCCCTCCTCCACGTCGAGGATCGCGCCGCCCGTCACCGCGCCGCCGTAGCGCAGCGTGCCCGCGCCCGTTTTCGTCAGGTCAAAGAAGCTTGTACCGTCCGTCTTTCCGGCGACGCTCGCCACGTAGCTCGCCTCCGCGCACCCCGGCACCTCGATGCGCACCGTGTTCGCGAGCGCCTTCTCCGTCTCCTCCGGCACCGTCGCAGTCGAGTTGAACCACTTGCGCTTCAGGTACGCGAGGATCTGCGCCTCTTCGTCGGCGGTCAGCGTGCGCGTGAACGCCAGCATCTCGCCGATGTGGCCAACATACATGCGATCAGCGCTGCCGACGGTCGGCGTCGTGCTCGTCACCTGCGCCGCGCCGTCCTTCGCCGTGCGCCCGCCCACGCACACGAACTCCACGTTCACGTTCTTGTTCATGTTATCTGAATTATGTGCGGCAACTGTACTCTGAGGCGTCGTATTGTCGTTGAGATAGACCGTCGAACTCTTGTTCGTCGTCGTAAGAAAGGAACTCACCAGATACGGCGTTCCCACGTTCAGGCCGGGAACCGTCATGGCGGCATAATTGTTGGGGTAGGTATTCATGGTGCTGACCGTCGTGTAACCATGCTGGTAGCTCAAGACGCCGGCCTGCTTGTTGTCGTCATCCGTGATGGAACGGTTGGAGAACGAGAACGGGCCGCCCCACTTGCCCATACCGCCCTGGCTACCCGTCCCCTGCGACCAGTAAGTCCATTCCGACACGTAGAACACCTTCAGGTATTCCGTCTTGTTCGTGTAGGTTGGCAGGCAAAGCGCCTGGACGCCGTTGAAATGCAACACGCCCTTCCCGTTGATGCCGTTTGCCACGAAGGTCGGCAAATCGGGGATGCGCCGCCCGCTCGTCGTCCACGTGAACTTCGCGAACTCGCCGCCCGCCGTGCCGAGGTTCGGGACGCTCGAGACCGTCGCGCCGTCGTTCGCCGCGATACGCGAGGCGTCCAGCCACACGTCCGCCGATGCGCAGAGCGCGCTCGCCAAATCCACCGTGTTCGCCATCTGCGCCTTGTCGTCCAGCACGAGCTTCGCGTTCGGGGCGACGCTTACCCTTGCGGCAGGGTCGAAGTGCACGCCCGGAGCCAGCTCAACCGCACCCTCCTGAATGTCGATCGACCCCTTCGCGCCGCACGGCTGGAGAAGCTTCAGGGTGCCCTTGCCCTTCTTGACGAAGTTTCCGCTGTTCGACCTGGACGTATCGACTACACGACCCGGCTGCAAGATCGCGTCGATCTCCAGAACTGCCCCGTCCTGTACATCGAACGTCGTCGCCGTCGAATCATCCCCATGATGAAGATGGCATGCGCGCGCAATGATGCGCGAGGGCTTGCCGTTCTGGGACGGCAGCGCCGTGATCGGCCCGTTCAGACCCCAGCCCTTCCAGCGGGAGCCGCCTTCGATGGGCTGACCAGCTGACGCGAACTGCCCGTAAAACGCATTCAACGTCCCGCCGCGCAGGACGATGGAGCACACCGGCGTATGGACGTTACCGTCCCAGGCTTCCATAACGGCGTCTTCCAGCACCTCTACCACAAGATTGTGGTTGCCCGTGTGTCCCGCAAACATGTCGCCCCCACTGCATTTGAGCTTGCCCTCTTGGATGATCCACCGAGATGCGTTCACGCTACTCCAGGCATCTTTGACAAAATCTTTCGACTGCCACGTGCCCGCGCCCGTCTTCGTGACGACGGCGTTCGCGCATCTGAAGGTGTTGGTGCGAAACTCCCACTTCACGCCCTCCGGCACCTCGATGATGCCGCTTCCCTCGTAGATGATGGGCCGTTCCACCTGCGTCATCGTCATGTTGGCCGTGTAGCGGATGCCGCCGCCGTTCACGCTCGTCTCGCCCCAGCCGAAGCAAGTCGTCGCGGACACGGACACCAGTCCCTCCTTCACGATCAGGTTGCGGTACGACTCCGAAACCCCTGCGGGAAGCGTCAGCGTGCCCGCGCCCGTCTTCACGATGTCCGTGTACTTGCCTGCCCCGCTCGCGTCGCCCACCATCGACGTGATGACCGTGTCCGACGAGACGGAAAGCGTAACGCTGCCCCCCGTGAGATAGAGCGTGGAACCGACGATCGGCTGCGGCGCCGCGCCTGTCGCGTTGTTCGCAAGCGTCAAGTTGCCGGGAATGGCAGCTGGCGGCGTGAACGCGCCGCCGCCCGTGACGGTAAGCGTATGTGCGCCGTCGACCGCAAGCGGCGGACAGATGAAGGTGACGCCAGCGGAAACGTTGATCGTCACGTCGCCCGCGATGGTAAGCGTAGACTTCCCAAGTGCTTCTGGATGCGACACGGTGATCGTGCCATCCTCGAAGACCGTACCTCCCGTCCAACCGTTCCGCTTCAGGAGGATCAGCTCGCCGCCGCCGCGTTTCGTGAAGGTACAGCTTAGCTCGTTTGGCCAGGTGGACTGCATTCCGTTCGTCAAGACGCCGTCCACGATCAACTTGCCGCCCTCTTCGACGTTGAACGTGCAATCGGGGGTGCAGTGGTTGAGGTGCGAGAAGAGCGGCCATGTCATGTAGCTCGGCGTTGCGCTCGCGTGGACGAGCACGCCGCCCTTGAACGCCGCGTTGCCTTGTGGGCGAGCTGGTGTCGCGCCGTTATACTTGCTCGGCCCGTAGATGAACTGCGCGCCGGTCATCTCCAACAGTCCCATCGGGTTATGCGTGCCGTCGGCGTCTAACTGTTCCTGGTAGAACGTCGTCCCCTCGC
>CAMNLN010000313.1 GCA_946543025.1 uncultured Verrucomicrobiota bacterium | reverse complement strand
GGGGGGGGGGCGCTCCTGCGCGACCGAAAAGACATCGAACGCGCAGAAGCTTGTCGCTCCAGCCGTCACCATCACCGGCTCGAACCTTCGGAGCGTGTGGTATGGCCTCTACGACCTCCTCGAGCGGCGCGGCGGCTGCCACTGGTTCTGGGACGGCGACGTGGTGCCGAAGAAAGATTCAATCGACTTCTCGAACCTCGACATCCATGAGGAGGCGCGCTTCGAATACCGCGGCCTGCGCTACTTCGCGCATCGTGGCCTCACGCGCTTTCAGGCGGAGCATTGGGGCCCGGAGGACTGGAAGAAGGAAATCGACTGGATACTCAAGCGGCGATTGAACGTGTTCATGCTCCGCATCGGGCAGGACGACCTCTTCCAGCGGACCTTCCCCGACGCCTGCGCCTACCCCGATCCGTCGAAGTCCCTCCCTGGCGCGGGAACGGGCTACAACGACCGTTCGCTCTTCTGGAGCCTCCAGTTCAGGGGCAAGCTCCGCGACGACCTCCAGCGGTACGGGTTCGAGCGCGGGCTCATGGTACCCGAGGACTACGGCACGATGACCCACTGGTACGCGCCCACGCCGCTCGATTACATCGAGAACCGCAAGCCCCCGTTCTATCCCGGCGCCGACACGCGTCCGGTGAACAACCGCGTGTGGGACGTGCGCGACGAGCGTTGGATCGACGAGTACTGGAAGATGACGAAGACCGCCGTCGAGACATACGGCAAGGGTGCGCCGGAGCCACGCCTTCTCCACACCATCGGCACGGGAGAGCGCATTCTCTCCAAGGACAAGAAGGAGAACTTCAAGCTCAAGGTGCTCGGTCTCCAGCGCTTCATGTCGCGCGTGGAGCGAGACTATCCCGACGCGAAACTGCTCATGCCGGGTTGGGACTTCTATTACAGCTGGTCGCCGCAGGAGGTGAGGGATTTTCTCAAGCTCCTCGACCCGAAGAAGTGCATCGTCTGGGACTACTCCGCCGATTACAGGTCCGCGCGCGGCGCGAAGAGCAACTTCACCAAGTGGGACGTGATCGGCAAGTTTCCCTACACCTATTCCATCTTCCTCGCCTACGAGAACGCCCTCGACGCGCGCGCGAACTACTCGATCATCGAAGAGCGGCAGAAACTCGTGCAGGACGATCCGTTCTGCAAGGGCTACGTCTTCTGGCCGGAGTCGAGCCACACGGACACGCTGCTTCTCCGCTTCTTCACGGCGAATGCCTGGTCCGAAAAGGCGATTTCGCACGGCGAGGTGCTGGACGAGTTCTGCGCGAGCCGCTACGGCGAGCACGCGGCGGTCCTGAAGGCGGCGTGGAAGGCCGCGCTTCCCGCGTCCTGGCTGCGGGAGTGGAGCGGCAACTACGGGCGGTTCATGGTTGGCCAGGGATTTGACGCGAACGCATCGCCGGGTACGATCAAGAAATGGTCTGGGCCGGTGACGGAAGCCGAGGCCGTATTCGGCCTGCTCGCGCGCGTGCCATGGCAGGACGAGTTCATCCGCCGCGATGCCATCGACATCGCGCGGATGGTCCTCGACCGCGTGATCTCGTTGCGCACGATGGAACTTTGCCGCGACATCGCCGCGTGGCGTACTGGCAAGACGGGCGTCTCGCCCGTTGAAACACTTCCCTCCCGAGGGGAGAAGATCGCCGCCCTCTGCGACAAGATGGCCGACCTCCTTGCGCTCCACACCGACTATTCGCTGTGGGAGACTTATCAACGCATGGACGCCGTGGAGAAGATCCGGAACCCCGAGTTCTCCAAGACGCTCTTCGAGAACGCCTCGTGTCCTTACTGCCGCAGCCACCAGTACGAATTGGCGCGTCACTGGTACGCCGCCCGCGCGCGGCAGATGGCTGAAAGCCTGGCGAAGGCCGTTGCGTCAGGCGACCGCGCCGCGAAGCTCGGCTGCGACGCCGAGCAGATGCGCCTTGCCCTCAAGGCGAAGCCGCTCGAATCGCTCAGGCCGACCTTGCCGCGCACGGAGGCGAACTTCCGCAAGGTGCTACGCGAGGTTCAGGCGCTGTGCGCACCCGACATGTCGCCGGAGTGGGAACTCGTCAAGGCGTGCGGTTTCAGGATCGTGCTGGGCGACCTTTCCGATCCCGTCATCGGACATCGGAAGGTCATATTCTCCGATTCGCTGGCGCATGAAGACAGGCTTGAAGGCACTCGGCTCGTTCGGACATGGCGTGGGCCGCATCCGCTCCTCGGCGCGGAATTCCGCGCGACGGCGACGTTTGATCGTCAGGCGAACGGGTCGTTCGTGTGCGGCTTTGAGTATTCCGGGAACGCCTCGACGCAGAAAGTGGAAAAGATCGCCTTCCCAGACATTCCGGTTTCCCGCACGGACGCGACGCGAATCCTTGTTCCGGAGGATCTTGGGCATGTCGTGTGGCCGGATTGGGGAAAGATCAATCCCGGCCAGCGCGTCGCCGGGCGCATCCCGCAGGGTTTTCACTTCATCGCCGCATTCGAGCCGGACGGCGCCGGCTACTACCTTGACCAGCGCGGCGACGCCCGCGCCCATGCGACGGAGCTTTGCGTCTACGAGGGAAAGGACGGGTACGCTCGTCTCGTCTCCTGGTACAATCCCATTGTCGGCGAGGCGACAACGCGGGCGTTCCGCATGCCGTTCCCTTGCCTGGTGACGCGCTTCGCCGGCGGATGGTTCGGCGCGGCACAGGTCTACCGCGCGTGGGCGAAGACCCAGCCGTACTGGAAGGCCGCCGCCGCGCGCGACCGGGGAAAGGTCGGCGACGTCTCGATGTGGTTCTGGAACCGGGGACGGTCGGGACACGTGATTCCGCCCGTCGAGCGCTTTACGGCCGATGCGGGTGTCCCCGCCGCGCTCGACTGGTACTGGTGGCACGACATCCCGTACGACACCGACTTTCCGAACTTCTGGCCGCCGCGCGAGCCGGAGGCGGATTTTCGCGCCGGCGTCGCGCGCTGCAACGAAAAGAACATTTTCGTGCAGCCCTACATCAACGGCCTTTCGTGGGACCAGGACGGCGCGGACTGGAACGAGGGCGGCGCGCAGGGTGCGTTCATGCGGCGGGACGGCAAGATTCTCGGCGTCGCGCACAACAGGTTCAACAACCACCGCCTTGCGCACATGTGCGGAGAGGCACCCGTGTTCCAGCGGCGGATCCGAGAACTCGTGCGTACGCTCAGAGGATGCGGCTTCCCGTCGGTCTACATGGACCAGGTCAACGCATCCCTGGGGCCGTGCTGGAATCCGGCGCATCGGCACGGGCCGGGCGGGGGCACGCACAAGGTGGAAAACTTCCGTTCGTACATCTCGGCCGTGCGCACGGACAATCCCGGGCTTCTGCTCTCCACGGAACATGGAGGCGAAGCCTACCTCGAATATTTCGATTTCGTCATTACGCTCGATACCAACTTCGAGCGCGCGCGGCGAACCTATCCGCGCAGCTACAACGTGCCCTGCTTCCAGGCGGTGTTCCACGAATGCTTGACGACGTTCGGGTCGTTCGCGATGATCGACGGCATCCCGGCGTTCGACGAGAAGTGGCCGAAGGGCGAGCGCTGGAAGCAGGAGGAGGACTGGCCGAAGCGCTTCCCCGACCAGTTCGCGGTAGAGGTGTCGCGCGGTCCGGCGTGGGGACTCCAGCCGTGCGTCCACAACTTTCGCCTTGAGAACGCCGACGATCCGCGTCTTGGCGACGACTATCGCTTCATGATCGAGACGGCCCGCTTCTGGCACGCGAACCGTCCGTGGCTCCTGCTGGGCGAGATGCGCGACCCCGGTACGCTCTCCTGCACGACGAAGAGCGTCGACTTCTTGTGCCGGTCGTCCTACACGAAGGAAGGCGAGTACAACGTCAGCACAGAACCGGCGCTTCCGACGGTGTTCCATTCGGTGTGGAAAGCTTCGGACGGCCGCGTCGCGGCGACACTGTGCAACTGGACGCGCGAGCCGCAGGCGTACGACCTGCGCGCGCCGGACATTTCGGCAAAGGGGACGGTTCCGCCGCGCAGTTGGAAGCGGCTTGTCCCGTGAACGGCGGGCCCGGTAGGAAACATGGAGCAATTGCATTTGACGATTCAAGAAGAAAGGAAAACATGAACCTCAAGAAAATGAACAAGGGACTCGACTTCCTGCGCGAGAAGTACGGCGCGCGGAAGGGTGAGATCACCATCAAGGACGGCCACTGCTACGTGGGCGCCACGCCCCTCCTGCCCGGACGCATGGAGCGCAAGATCGTGGAGCTCAAGAAGATGTCCGAGAACGGCACGCTCGAGGGCGTCTCGACGCTCCGTTTCGCGTCGTTCGCGCC
>CAMNLN010000312.1 GCA_946543025.1 uncultured Verrucomicrobiota bacterium | reverse complement strand
TTGCGGCCGGGGTGTGCATTGCCCTGTGTGCGATGGCGGCGGAGAAGACGCTGTCCTACCATGTGCGGGTCGACGGCGTGGACGTGCCGCTCCTTTCCGAGACGGTGAAGTTTGGATCGAAGCATCCCGACGGCAAGATTTCGTTCGAAGGGCCGTACTGGTTCGGTTCGTTTGTCATCACCAATGCCGTGACGGTGACGGTGGACTGCACGTTCCCGCTCGACAAGGTGCGCGTGCTGCCGTCGTCGGCCGGCATCGCGCCACGGCAGGATACTGAAAACAGAATCTCGTTTACGGTCGACAAGCCCTTCAAAATATCCATCGAACGGCATGGTCGGAAGTCGCCCCTGTTGCTTTTTGCGGACGCGCCCGAAAAGGACGCGCCGGACCCGACCTCCCCGAAAGTCCGCTACTTCGGGCCTGGCGTCCACGCCGCCGGGCGAATCGACCTTACGGACGGCGAGACGCTCTACCTCGCTGCCGGGGCCGTGGTGAACGGCTGCGTGTGTGCGAAGGGCGAGGACATCACGATCTGCGGGCGCGGTCTCCTTACGGGGGACGCCTACCCGCGCTTCAAGGGGCCAGGGCGCTTTCTGCTTGATCTCGTGGACTGCCGGAACGTGACCGTGCGCGACGTGATGCTCAGCGGCTCGTTCAGCTGGGCGCTCGTCCTTTCCAATTGCGACGGCGCGCTGGTCGACAACGTGAAGATGATGAACTCGAACATGATCAACGACGACGCGGTGGACATCTGCAACTCGCGGAACGTGACGGTGCGGAACTCCTTCTTCCGCGCGCAGGACGACATTATCGCCGTGAAGGGGATGGGCAAGGACCGCGACGCGCCGCCCACGCGCGACATCCTCGTGGAGGACTGCGTGTTCTGGACCGACCGCGCCAACGCCTTCCGGATCGGCTACGAATGCAACACGGAGGAGATGACGAACATCCGTGCGCGCAACATTGATGTAATCCACTGCTCAAAGGATTTCCGGCCGCCGGAACACTACTGGTCGAATGCGATCTTCTGGCTCCAGCCGTCCAACGGCATGCGGCTCTCGAACTGCACCTTCGAGGATGTTCGCGTGAACGCCGGTTCCGCCGGGACGATCCTCGTGCAGGCCGAACCGCGCGTGTGCCGTTGCGGCGGGGTGCCGTACAAGACGGCCGGCCAGGTGCGTAACTGCACCTTTCGGAACGTGACGGTGGAGGGTGCGCCGGACAAGGACGGCAACAGGCCGCCGTGCCTTATCGTGGCGCGAGGGCCGTCCGGCAAGGAGAACGTGCGCAACGTCACCTTCGAGAACGTGCGGTGCTACGGCGAGCCGGCCAAGGAGAGCGCGCCGTTCGTCACGGTCGGCCCGCATGCGCCGGATGTCTTCTTCAAGCCGTGAGGGATTTGATATAATTGACGGTGTCCGCGCGGATGCGGATGGAAGGAACGACGAAGATGAAAGAAATGATGACGGCGGCGATCGCGATGGTCGCGTTTGCCGCAGTTCAGGGAGCCGGGTTGGCGGTCGAGATCCTGCGGCAGGACGGCCATCTGACGAGCGAGCAGGCACCGCTTGCCGTGAAAGACGGCAAGGCGACGTTTCGCCTGGCCCGGAAGAGTCTGCCTGCAGACGTGAAGTGGGTGCGGATCCGACCCGACTTCGCCCGCGTAAAGGCCGGGTCCGACGGCTACTGGATGAATTCTGACGGCGAGCTCGGCATGTTCAAGGTGCGCGAGAAAGACGGTTCGCGCCGGAGCGGGCGTCCGCACATGCCGTTTTTTGGGATGAAGTCGTCCGCCGGCACGTGGGTGGCCATTGTCGAGGGCATGCCCTACAACTACTCCCTTTCGGCCGAACTGAAGGACGGCACGTATTCGCTTGCGCTGACGTGGGACCGGGAGATGCAGGGCGCATACGAGGATCTGGCGGTCACCTTCACCTGGCTGGAGGGCGCGGATGCAGACTACGCCGGCATGGCGCGGACATATCGCAACTACCAGTTGAGCCGCGGCGCGGTGACGCCGCTCGCGGAGCGCGTCAAGAAGCAGCCGATCCTCGATTACATGGCCCAATGGCCCGAAGTGCGCGTACGGAACGCCTGGAAGCCCGTGCCGAGCCCGGTGCCCGAGCAGACGGTGAAGAACGAGCCGCCGGTGAAGCCGGTAATCACGTTTGACCGCTTCAAGGAGATTGCGGACGAGTTCAAGCGCCAGGGCATCGCCGGCACCGAGTTCTGCCTTGTCGGCTGGAACGTGGGCGGCCACGACGGGCGCTGGCCGCAGATATTCCCCGTGGAGCCTTCGCTCGGCGGCGAGGCGAAGCTGAAGGAGGCGATCGCCTACGCGCAGGGGCTGGGCTACCAGGTGGCGGCGCACTGCAACCATCGCGACGCCTACCTGATCGCCGACTCGTGGGACGCCGAGTATGTCGTGGAAAAGGACGAAGACGGCTCGTTGCGACGCGGCAAGACGACGTGGGGCGGCGGACGGATGTACACGATTTGCCCGAAGCGCGCCTACGAGCGGTTTGCGTTGAAGGACATGCCGATGGTCGCCGCGATGGGCTTCAAGGGGCTCCACTACCTTGACGTCTTCAGCTGCGTGGGCGCGCCGCGCTGCACCGATCCGCGCCATCCGCTGAACGAACGCGAGGCGACGACGTATATCGGCCACATCCTCCAGCTGGGGCGTGACACGTTCGGCGGCGTCGCGTCCGAGGGCTCCTACGACCATAACGCAGGGCAGCTCGACTACGTCCTCTACACGTCTTTCGCGCGTCCGTTCGAAAGAGACAAGTATCCGGTGCTCGTTGACCGCTACATACCTATCTTCCAACTCGTCTATAACGGCATCATCCTCTCAAACCCGTTTACGACCACGGTGAACGCCACCATCAAGGGGCGGCCGAGCGAGCTGAAGACGATCGAGTTCGGGGCGCGCCCGACGTTCTATTTCTACGCGAACTTCCTTACGCCCGGCAAGGGAAAGAACTGGATGGGCGACGAAGACCTCGTCTGCGCCACCGACGACGAGCTGCGTGCGTCCGTCGCGGCGATCAAGCGCGGGCTGGAGAACTACAAGTCCCTCTGGCGACTGCAGTATGTCTACATGGAAGGGCACGACGAGCTGGCGCCGGGCGTGTACGTGACACGGTACGCCAACGGCACGAAAGTGTACGTGAACTACACGAAGCTGCCGTTCACGCTTGTCGCCGAGGGTGTGACGATTCCCGCCGAGGATTGGATGGTCAAGTGATGAGACTCGCGCTTACTCTCGACAGGCCGCTCGTCGTCTTCGACATCGAATCGACCGGCGTCAACGCGCGGGCAGACCGCATCATCGAGCTGGCGGCGATCCGCGTCGATCCCGACGGGACGGAAACCGAAAAATGTTGGCTGCTCAACCCGTGCGTGCCGATTCCGAAGGAAACGACGGAAATCCACGGCATCACGGACGAAATCGTGCGGAACTGCCCGACGTTCGCCGACGTGGCGGGCGAGGTGGAGGAGTTCTTCCGCGGCTGCGACCTTTCAGGATTCAACTGCGATCGCTTCGACATCCCGTGCCTGGAAGAGGAGTTCGCGCGGACGGGACGCAACTTCGAGGCCAGTGCGCGGCGGCATATCGACGTGCAGCGCATCTACCACAAGAAGGAACCTCGGGACTTGAGCGCCGCCGTCCAGTTCTACTGTGGCCGCGATCACGCGGGCGCACATGGCGCAGAGGCCGATACGCGAGCGACGCTCGACGTCCTCAAGGCCCAGCTCGCAAGGTACGACGATTTGCCGACGACGACGGCGGCGCTCGACGAGTACCTGGTGCCGCACGATCCCCTTAACGCCGACCGCGCGGGTCTTCTTCGCTGGACGAACGGGAAACTATGCGTGAACTTCGGCAAGAAGAAGGGAACTCCGCTCATGGAACTCTTCACGCACGAGCGCAACTGGCTGAAGTGGTTCGCGAAAGGGAACTTCGAGACGGATGCGCGGATGATCGTGCAGGACTTGCTGGATTTCGGACGGTTGCCGCCCATGCCGCCCGAGGCGAGAGGTTAGGCGCCGCCCCTGAAGAAGACGGCCTCGGCGACGGGGCCGAAGCTCTGCCGATGCTCGGGGCACGGGCCGAGGCGTTCGAGCGCGGCGAGGTGCGCCGGCGTGGGATATCCCTTGTGGACCGCGAAGCCGTAGCCGGGAAACCGTGTCTCCATTTCCAGGCAGTAGGCGTCGCGCGCCGTCTTGGCAAGGATCGATGCGGCGGCGATGAAAAGGGATTTCGCGTCGCCCTTGACGAGATTTCGTGACGGGAAGGGCAACGACGGCACGGGCA
>CAMNLN010000311.1 GCA_946543025.1 uncultured Verrucomicrobiota bacterium | reverse complement strand
TCTCCTTGTACTGGGCGTAGAGCTTGATCATGGCGTCCATGATCGTGCGGTGGTCTTCGCGCGTCGTATTGGCCTTGCGGTAGGCTTCCTTGTCGGAAAGCGAGGCGTCGAGTTTCTCCCCCTCCTTGAAGAGCTTGTCCTGGAGAAGGGACCGCGAGGTGCCCTTGTTCACCTGCTGCTTGAGGCGCGAGAGGGATCCGAACGGCTCGATGCGGCCGTTGCGGAGGTAGAACTGGCCTTCCGTGATGTAGCCGGTGTTGTCGGGGACGGGGTGCGTCACGTCATCGCCGGGCATGGTCGTCACGGCGAGAATGGTGATGGAGCCTGCGCCGTCGAAGTCCACGGCTTTCTCGTAGCGGGCGGCAAGCTGCGAGTAGAGGTCGCCGGGGTAGCCGCGGTTGGAGGGAATCTGCTCCATCGTGATGGCGATCTCCTTCATCGCGTCGGCGAATGAGGTCATGTCCGTGAGGAGCACGAGCACGTCCTTGCCCTGCAGGGCGAACTTCTCGGCAACGGCGAGCGAGACGTCCGGCACGAGCATGCATTCGACGGTGGGATCGGCGGCGGTGTGGACGAACATGACGGTCTTCGAAAGCGCGCCGGACTCGTCGAGCGTGGAACGGAACTTCAGGTACTCGTCGTACTTGAGGCCCATGCCGCCGATGATGATGACGTCGGAGTCCGCCTGGAGCGCGATGCGGGCAAGCAGCTCGTTGTATGGCTCGCCGGCGCGGGCGAAGATCGGCAGCTTCTGGCTCTTGACGAGCGAATTGAAGAGGTCGATCATCGGGATGTTCGTGCGTACCATCTGGTTGGGCATGATGCGCTTGGCGGGGTTGACGGACGGCTGGCCGATGGGAATCTGGTTCTCGGAGATGGCCGGGCCGCCGTCGCGCGGCTCGCCCGTGCCGGTGAACGCACGCCCGAGAAGCGCTTCGGAGAAGGGAACCTTCATCGTCTCGCCGAGGAAGCGGACCGCCGCGTCGGTGTCGACGCCGCGCGCGCCCGCGAAGATTTGCAGGGTCACGTTCGGGCCGTCCAGCTTGATGACCTGCGCGAGCGACGTGCCGGCGCGCGACTGGACCTCGGCGATCTCGTTGTACTTGACGCCTTCGGCGCGAAGCGTGGCGATCGAACCCGAAAGGGCGTCGATCCGATGGTAGACTTTGCTGTTGAACATGAAGCTCCTTTAAGCGGAAATCGTCCGATTATTCTACCGAATTCCGCTCCGAAAGGCAAGCCTCTCCGCCGGTCTGCCGCCAGCGGTAAACGTGGACGGCGAACGGCGCGAGGTTGTCGGCGAGGCGTCCGTCCTTGACGGCGCAGGTGCGGTTTTCGTGGAGCACTTCGACCGTCGCCGCGTCCTCGGCGGCCAGTTCCGCGGAAACGGGTTCCGTCGCCGCGTTTACCGCGAGGAGGTAGTTCCAGCCGCCGTGGCGCTTCAGGAGGCATGTCACCGATGGTCCGCCCAGCGGATCGGTCTTTGGGCCGGACACGACGGTCGGCGCGGGCGGCTGCCGCGGCGTGCGTTCCGCCAGCACGGGCGAGAGTTCCGCCAGCCGCCCGGCAAGGTCGCAGATGTTGCGCCACCGCTCCGCTGTGGACGTGACGCCCTCGTTTTCGCCGAAGCCGCCGTAGGTGTACCAGGTCACGCCGTGCGCGCCGTGGATCACGGCGGCGAACGTCATCGCGAAGAGCTGATCGCGCGTGGGGAAGTGCTTCCAGCCCGACCATCCCTTGAAGTACTGGATGATCGCCCAGCAGGTGCGGGGCTTGCCGTCGCCGTGCTGCCGCACGTCCTCGGCGACCTGCTTCATGTCACGGATCGCTTGGGCGACGCACGTCGCGTCGGTTGGATCGCCCGCCGCGTTGCGGACCGGGTAGATCTCGGGCATGAACCCGTCCGTCGCCGTCACGTAGTCGGCGTAGCGCGAGGTGCCGCCGGGCGAGCCGCCGATGGGGTCGGCCTGCACCGTGATCCGCGTGGGATCGACAGCCTTTACCGCTTCGTCGTAGTCGGCCTCCAGCTCCGGCGGGATGTGGCTTGCCGTGTCGTCGCCCAGGTACCAGGCGATGATGCTCGGATGGTGCCGCCCGACGTCGATCAGCTTCCTGTCGGGGAAGCGCGCCTGCACCCAGAGCTTGAGGCCGTGCTTCGCGGCGGCGGCGAGGAACTCGGGGTCGTAGGCGTTGCCGTACGTGTGGGCGAGGTTGAATCCGGCCTCCTTCAATCCCTTGAACGCGACGTCGAAGCTGTGCCCGTTGAAGTCGCGCTTGCACACCGCGTACAGCCCGATCGCGAAGAAGGGCTTGCCGTCGATCAGTGTCATGCCGTCGTCTCGCAGCGTCACCTTCGGCGTCGCGGGCGCGTCGCCCACGTAAAACATCTTGAGGCTCTTCGTGCGATAGCCGTGGAAGTCGGCCACGCAGACTTCGGCGGTGTGCAGGCCCTGCGCCCAGCCGCCGGGCGGCGCGGCGAGCGTGATCGCGTCGCCCGTGTGCGCGCACGCCGCCGTCCTGTCCGCGCCGTCCACGGACACCTTGAGCGAATTCCATGTCACCACCGACGTCGTATCCTTCACCTCGATGCGCAGCGGCTCGGCTGGATCGCGCGTCGGGCTCGCGCTGAGGCGGCGGATGCGAGGCGGCCGGGCGTCGCCCGACAATGTCCAGTCGCGGTCCGTCCGCTCGCCCACCGTCACTTCGCGCAGCGCCGGCGTCGCCTTGCCGTTCGAACGCAAGACGGCGCGGTACTGCATGACGGACGCGTTGGCCGTGAACGGCGAATCGAAGAAGGTGTTGCCGGTTCCATCTGGCCCAACGAAGGGATGTTGCGCAAGTTTGCCTGGCGTCGGCGCGCCACGCCACTGGAATCGCACCGCGCAGCCAGCGGGAACATCCGCACGCCAAGCGACGGCGCCTCCCGTGCGCACCTCCGAGACGAACGACGCCTCCGCCGCGTAGGACGGCGGTTCGGACAGCACTTCGAATGAAAGGTCGCTGTAGACGACGCGGTTGCCCGGCTCGACGTTTGGCCGGTCGAAGGCGAACCGCAGGGAGAACGACGCGGTCCCGGCGGGAATGTCGCCGTAGACCGCCACATGCGTCTGTCGGCCTTTGGGCGCCGAGTACGCGATCGGCTCGCGGGCAATCTCCTTGCCGTTCGTGTCGTGCCAGAAGATCGTGCTGCGCCAGGTCTCGCCGTCGCTGTTGGGGAGGTGGATGGTGACCGTGGTGTCGACGCGGAAGCCCAGCCGGTAGCGGCGGCCCGCGCCCGCGAGCGGGATCTTGCCGGAGGTCGCGTTCCACGCCGTGTCGCAAGTCTTCGCGGAGCCGTCGATGCAAAGGCCCCGCACGCCGTCGCGCACGCCACCCGTTTCGATGCCGAGCTTGTTCTCGTAGTTCTTGGTCGTCCAGAACTCGCGCCGCGCGAAGGCGTCGCCGTCCAGTGCCGCTTTCCCGACGCGGCGGCACGTCACCGCGTCCTGCGACACGTCGGCGTCCATCGGCTCGTAGACCGGCGCGGCGGCAAAGGCAGTCCAGACGGCAAGGGCACCTGCAACTGCCGCGGCGAATTGATCGCGATTTCGTTTCCTGCTCATGTTCGCATCTCCGTCAGCATTGTCATGGTCTCGACTCGTGGCATTGTATCAGATTCGGCCAGACGGCCGCAAGGCGTTCGGTCCTGGAGTTTACCCATTTTCTAGCCCCTGCCGACGATACCGGAACTCCGACGGCTCGCAAATGGCGCTTCACTACCGTTTCGCTTCCGCCTCGCACGCGCCAGCCACATGCAGGTAAAGGAGTCTCACACAGAGTCACAGAGACACAGAGCATGGGAGGCTTGATTTGGAGGTCATAGGTTTGGCCGTGTAGAAGTGTAGAAAATGTAGACGATTTGGAGATGGGGTTCCACCCCATGCCCCGAACGCCAGTCAATCGCCTGTGATTGGCCCGCTTTCGGGGTCTGGGGCAGAGCCCCAGCCGTAAATCGTCTCTGTGTCTCTGTGACTCCGTGTGAGTCTTCTCTTGCATGCAGATTGAAAGCGCGAAGCATCAGGCGGAGCGTTAGCGGAGCCCTCTTTGCAATCCTTCTGAGTTCTCTTCCAAGCATCCGCTGAAAACCACTTGCCGAAACATACTTCGACCTTCGTTTTCAAGGGCACGATGCATCTCTGAACTCAAGAAATGGGTAAACTCCAGGTTCGGTCCTCTGCAAGGCGATTTCCAAGCCGTCGGAAATGGCCCTAACGACTTTCGGGCCGCCAGACGGTTTTCGAATGTTGAAATATCGGTGCGATTCGACATGTTTTTGCGTGTGGAAGGGC
>CAMNLN010000310.1 GCA_946543025.1 uncultured Verrucomicrobiota bacterium | reverse complement strand
ACGCCTGTCCACGTGCCGAATCGCAACCACCCCTTGCGGTCGAGCCCCGTCACGACCATGTTCCCCGGCGTACGCACGGCGCTGAGCGTGTCGAGTCCGGCCAACCAAGCCATCGAGTTGAGGAAGAAGTCGCGGTTGGCGTTCCCGCGCGTGGCGAGCGCTCCGTTGGCGACAAACATGCCGTCGCTGATGACGACAAGGCGCGTCGGACGCAGCACAAGGTCAGGGGCCTCGATGCCGCCACGTTCCAGCGCCACCGCCAGCGTCAGTGGCCCGCGCGGCTCGGACGTCGGGTCGAACGCCCACGGCTGAACCGAGATGTCCGTCTCGCCCCAGGCAGCTGCGTCCGTCTTGGCCAAAGCGGTAAACTCAGCCTGATCATGTCCGTCCGCCGGCACAAGTGGCGACGCGCCCTCGAACAGCACGGTGCTGCCCTTCAGCGGCGCCGTGATCCGATGGTCTGCGAAGTCCGTCACGATCACGTCGGAGCCAGAAAGCGTCCGCGTGGAGACCACGGAAAACGATTGCTGCTTCACGCCCCAATCCGCCAGCAGGGCGCTGACACCTGCGTTCGGAACGCCGGTCGTCAACACCAGCAGACGTCCTCCCGTCTCGAGATAGCCCTGCAGGCGCAACTGCTCCATCCGCGAGAACGGCTCGCGGGCGGCGGCCACCACCAGCACGGTACAGTCGGCCGGAACAGACGGCGACACGGCCAGGTCAAGCGTCTTCATCCGATACCCGTCACGTCGCAGCTCACGCACGATGTCGCTCATGCCCGTGACGCTATCGTAGGAGTCGAGAGGCGTTTCGCCGTGCCCCGTCGTCCAATAGATCGTTTCGTGCATCTTGGGCCGCGACAGGTTCTGAAGAGCGCTGGCGCACACCTCCTCGCCCACGAACACGCCCCCCTCCGTCACGCGAAGTTCGCCATTCGTCGTCGAGAAGAGTGCCGCGGCCGGCACCTCCTGCCGCCGCCGGCCGCGCCGAAACACGATCGATCCCTCCGCCGTGCCTTGCCGCGCAAGACGCGCGGCGCCACCCACGTTCCAGCGCGGATCGACCCATTCCACGTTCAAGCGCGCACCACCCACCATGCGCGCCGCCGCCGCCAGCCCACGCACGAGACGGGCCACGACGCGACGTTCCGGCGCCTTTTCCGCCAGAAAACACGTGACGTCCACATCTCCCTGGGTCTCCGCAAGAATCTGCCGCGTACGGGCGGACACCTCGGAATCGGCCGAACGGAACGAGATTTCAAACGGCACGTCGAGCCGCATGGCGATCGCGATGACGCCACACGAAAACATGGCCGCCAGCGCCACAACGAAAAAGGTCGAGAACCGAAACAGGCGCGCGGCATTTCCGCGCACCCGCGCCATCGCCACGGCCTTCGTCGCGACAAAAAGGCCGAAGCAAGTCAGCACAAGGTAGAAGGCGACCGTCGCCGTGCTGAAGAGACCGGTCGCGAGGTCGATCACGTGCGCGTCGAACGGCATCTCCGCGAAACGGGCGCGAAGCACGGGAAACCAGGCGACGCCGGCCTGGAACACGGCGTGCGGCAAGGCGAGCACCAGCACGAGGGTCGTCACGGCGGCGACCGCAGCATGCCGACAGCAGGCGCTCGCGCAAAGGCCGAACGCGCACCAGGTCGCCATCTGGAGCAGCAACGCCGCCAGCGCAGGCAAAAACGCCACGAGCGACAGGTGCCCTGACAACGCCGGCGCGCAGAGCGGCAGCACGAGAAGCGGCACAAGCAAATATACCGCCAGCGCCACGGCCATCTGGGCAACCGCGCCAAGGAACTTTCCCAAGACGACGTCGCGTTCACGGACCGGCGCGGCAAGCAACAGCTCCAGCCGCCCGTCCGCCCGTTCGTCCGCCACCAGCCGCATGGTCACCAGCGTCGCCATCACCGGCAAGAACGGCGACGCCGCAAGCGCCCATAGCGCCGCGACAGGCGTCGACCCGCCGTCCCCGCGCATGAGCGCACGCAAAAAGAATCCACTGGAAAGAATCAGGAAGGCCAACACGCCGACCAGTGACGACCAGGAAATCCACAGACATCCGAACGTGCGGACGAACATGACGCGAATCGTCCTCATTTCGTGCCTGATCCTCCCCGTTTCTCTACCGTCGGCATGATCAGAGTCCTCACCCCGGCAGCCGTTTTCGCCCCGAGCATCCGTCCGTCCTTCAGAACGAGAAACTTGCCGGCGTACGCCTCCAACTCATCCAGCTCGTGCCCGGACACCACCACGGCCGCGAACATCGCGACCGACGCGAGAATACGTCCGAGCGAGGCGCGCGTGACGGCATCGAGACCCGCCAGCAGATCGTCAAGCAACAGAAACCGAGGGCGCAGCAACAGGGCATCCGCCAACGCCACGCGCTTGCGCTGGCCAAAGGAGAGAAGTCCGACGCGTCCGTCCGCCTGCTGTCCCAGGCCGCAAAGGGAAATCGCCTCTTGGACGCGATGACGGATCTTCTTCGTCATCTCGCCCTTCAGCCGGGCCCGATAGGTAAGGTATTGCCTGACGGACATGTCTGGCTCCGCCGGACAGCGTTCAGACAGGTACCCCATTTGCCGATGGTAGCGCAGAGGATTCTCGAACGTGTCGATTCCGTCGGCCAGCACCGTACCGGACGAGGGCAGGATTACGCCGGCAAGGATTTTCATCAGCGTCGTCTTGCCTGCGCCGTTCGCGCCCACAAGCGCCGCCACCTCGCCCGGCGCGACGGAAAACGTCACGTCGTCGAGCAGCGGGGCGTCGCCCCACGCGAAAGAGATATTCCGGGCCTCCAGCATCGGTCGGACTATTTTACCACATCCGCCGCCGTTTGTCTGTCAGCAGGCGAAGTCTTTCATCGTGAACGCGCCGCGCGACGGCGCCGCAAGGAACACATTCGCCTCGGGGCAGTTGGTGAACTTGCCCGCCGCCGGATCGAAGCGCAGCTCGCGGTTGGGGAAGCGCAGGCCGATCGCGCCCACCAGGAGCGCCTGCGTGAACGGCGCCGCGTACGCCATCTTGCTGGCGCACGCCTGCGGGTCGCCCGCCTTCGCCGCGTCGACGAACTCCTTGAAGTGGCTGTGAAATGCGAGTCCCTTCAGCGCGGCCGCCCCCACGCGCTGCATCTCCTTTGTCTCCGCGTTCCACTCGTGACCCGCGGCAGCGATCACGAGCGGGTTGCCGCCGCCCCATACTACGCCGTTGAAGACGCCCTTCGTGCCAACGAACATGAGGCCGTTGTCACCGAACGCGTACTTCGGATGGACGCCCGCCGGGAGCGGCGGCGTCTGGCTGTCGTTCATCCACGTGAACTTCACGGCGCGCGGGCACTTCGGCGTGGGCGCGAACGTCATTTCGATCTTCGCGCGTCCCGGAAACGCCGCCACGACGGGTTCGTCGCAGATGCCCTTCACCGCCACGGGCGGCCCCCAGCCGAACGCCTCGAACGCCGGGTCGGCGTTGTGGATTGCCATGTCGCCGATCGCGCCTGTGCCGTAGTCCCACCATCCGCGCCACACGCGTGGCGCGATGAGCGGCGAGCAGGGATGCTCCGGCCCCGGCCCCAGCCACACGTCCCACGACGCCTCCGTGAAGCCCCGATCGAACGCGCCCGTTTTCGGGTACTCTCTCGGCGCCGGCCTCCAGAACCGGCCCGGTCTGTCCGTCCAGCAGACCACCTCCGTCACGTCGCCGATGATCCCCGTCTCCGCGAGGATGCGGTACGCCTTCCCGCGCGGATGATGCTGGTTGCCCATCTGCGCCACCACGCCCGCGCGCTTCTGCTCCGCCAGAAGCATCCGGCATTCCTCGTAGGAGTGCGCGAGAGGCTTCTGGATATAGACATGCTTGCCAAGGCGCATCGCGTGCAGGGCAACGATCGCGTGCGTGTGGTCCGGCGTGCACACCGCCACCGCGTCGAAGTCCTTGTGATGCTTGAGAAGCTCGCGCCAGTCCATGTAAGTAGAGATGCCAGGATGCTTCTTCGCCTGCGCAGCGAGCGCGTTGGCGTTGACGTCGCAGAGCGCCGCCACCGTCGCGCCCGCCTTGCACAGCTCCGCGCACGTGGGCCCGCCGATGCCGCCCGCGCCCACCATCGCCAGCCGCAGCTGCCTGCGCGGCAGCTCCTGCCCGAACAGCGTCCGGGCGGGGATAAAGAAAGTCCCCGCCGCCGCACCCAGAAATGTCCGTCTCGTCGTCTTCGCCATGCTCGTGTCCTCCTGTTGACGGCTGCTATTTTACCATATCGGCGGCCAAAACAGCGCGAATAGGCGAGCACCCGGGCGACGACGCGTGAGCCGTCAAGCCCGTTCTCTTAGTCATGGCAAGTTCATGGATACT
>CAMNLN010000309.1 GCA_946543025.1 uncultured Verrucomicrobiota bacterium | reverse complement strand
TCCACCACTAAAAAGGCTGAAAGATGGACGCGCTGATTGCTTCGCTGCCGATCCTGATGGTGGTCGTCGCCATGCTGGTGTTCGGATTGCCGGCCAAGGTCGCCTTGCCGATCGGGTGGCTGGCGACGCTGGTTGTTGCGCTCGGATACTGGGGACAGGACGCGCTCACGGCCGTCGCGTGGGCGGCGGGCGGCTTCCTCGAGTCGCTTGGCACGCTGGCGATCGTCTTCGGGGCGATTCTCGTCATGAATACGTTGAAGCATTCGGGCGCGGTTGCGGCAATTCAGCGCGGCTTCAATGGAATCAATTCAGATCGTCGCGTGCAGGCTGTCATCGTGAGCTATGCCTTCGGCGCGTTCATCGAGGGGGCTGCGGGGTTCGGTTCGCCGGCCGCGCTGGCGGCGCCGCTGCTCATCTCGCTGGGCTTCCCCCCGCTTTGCGCGGCCCTCGTGGCGCTTATCTGCAACTCGGTTCCCGTCTGCTTCGGCGCCGTCGGCACGCCGACCCTGATCGCAGCGTCTCTCACCGGGGCGGACGTGTCGGCGCTGTCGCGCTACACGGCGATCGGAAATGCCGCCGCGTCGTTCATGATCGTCGGGGCGATACTCTTCCTCATCTGCCGGATGTTCGGGCCGAACCGCCGTGGACGCGACGCCGTCGCGGCGCTTCCGTTCGCGCTGTTCGTCGCGGCGACGTTTGACGTCTTCTACCTGATCCTGGCCTTCGCCTTCGGCCCGGAGTTCCCGTCCCTGGTCGGGGCGATTCCGACGCTGGCGTTCGCCATCGTCTTCGCCCGGAAGGGTTGGCTTTGTCCGAAGAAGCCCTGGGACTTTGAACGGCGCGAGGCGTGGGAGAAGTCGTGGCTGTCGGCCATTCCGATGAAGGCCGACGCGCATGTCCGCATGAACCAGCTGCGGGCCTGGCTGCCCTATCTGCTGATCGCCCTGATTCTTGTGGCCGCGCGGCTCGACTGGTTCGGGCTGAAAGGGCTGCTGACCTCTTCCGCCTGCACCGTCCGCATCGACCGTGTGTTCGGCTGCGAGGCGGTCGGTTGGAAATGGAACTGGGGATGGAATCCGGGCGTTTTGCCTTTTGCCTTCGTTTGTCTGCTGACTTTCGCCTTGCACCGCATGCCCCTGGCGAAAGTCGGCGAGGTCTGCGCGGACACCGTCCGACAGATCCGTGGCGCGGCCGTTGCCATCGCCTTCGGCGTGTCGATGGTCTATCTTTACCGCAACACGGGTGTCAACGCCGCGCATACCGCGAAGTCGATGGTCTACGTGATGGCCGAGTCTCTGGGGGGACTGTTTTCGACGTCCTATCTGGCCGTGGCGCCTTTCATCGGCGTTCTAGGCGCTTTCATGTCTGGTTCCAATACCGTGTCCAACATGCTCTTCGCACCGCTTCAATACGAGACGGCGACGCTCGTCAAGCTCTCGCCGATCGTCGTTCTCGCCTTGCAGAACATCGGCGGCGCGGCGGGCAACATGATTTGCGTCAACAACGTCGTTTCGGTCTGCGCGACCACGGGCGTCGTCGGCAACGAGGGCCGCATCATCCGCATCAACCTCATGCCGTGTCTTGCGTATTGCGTGGTTGTCGTTCTTGTCCTCGGCTTTTGCAGTAAAGCCTTATGTCATTTATGACATATTCAGCCGCCCGTCATGTTCGAAACGTGCTATAATGCAACGGTTTTTCAAACGAGGTCATCTCCGCTTGACACGATTGGGCCGAGTGGCGGGTTTCCTCAAAGTCCACCAGAAATCCGTTAAAGGAGAAGAAAGAATGAAGATCGTGAAGGACAAGGGCGTCGAGGGCAAGGTTATCGTCTGCACGGGCGCGGCGGGCGTGCTCTGCTCGAGCATGACGGAGGACCTGCTGAAGCACGGCGCGAAGGTGGCCGTGCTCGACCTGCGCGGTGACGTGGCGAAGCAGTTCTGCGCCAAGCTCGCGAAGAAGGGCCTCACGCAGACGCTCGCCATTGAGGCGAACGTGCTCGACAAGGCGTCGCTGGAGGCGGCTTGCAAGGCGATTCTCAAGAAATGGAAGCGCATTGACGTGCTGATCAACGGCGCGGGCGGCAACCACCCGAAAGGCACCACGCCGGCCGAGCAGATGACGAAGGGCACGCCGCTCGAGGACACGTTCTTCGGCCTTACGCCCGAGGGGTTCGAGTTCGTGAACAAGCTCAACCTCGTGGGCACGATCCTTCCCTGCCAGGTTTTCTGCAAGGAGATGCTGAAGAAGGGCGGCGCGGTGCTGAACTTCTGCTCGATGGCGGCGTACCAGCCCCTCACGAAGGTGGCGGCGTACGGTGCGGCGAAGGCCGGCATCATGAACTTCACGCGCTTCCTCGCCACGCACCTCGCGCCGATGGGCATCCGCGTGAACGCGCTCGCGCCCGGCTTCTTCATCACGAACCAGAACCGCTTCCTTATGCTGGAGAAGGACGGCAAGACGCTCACCGCGCGCGGCAACAAGGTGATCGCCAAGACGCCGATGCGCAAGTTCGGCCAGCCGAGCGACCTGCACGGCGCGGCGCGCTTCCTCCTTTCCGACGAGGCCTCGTTCATCACGGGCGTCACCCTGCCGGTCGACGGCGGGTTCGTCTGCTACTCGGGCGTGTAGAGAACGCGATGAAAATGCGTATGACGGGCGCCTTGTCGGTTCTGGCGGCATCGCTGGCCGCGTTCGGTTCGATAGGCGAGCGACCGGGCGTGCTGACGGGGACGCCAGAGGCACCGTTGCTCGTCTCTGGGATTGGCAAGAAGGGCGGACGCGTCTACCTGCTGGGCACCGACGGGCGGATCGTCTGGGAACAGGCCGGTTGCGGCAACGTGCACAGGGCGTTTCTTTCGAACGGGCGGCTCTTCTACGCCAACGGCTGCCTCTGGCGCGTGGACGATCCGGGCAAGGGTCCGGCGACGCTTCTCTACGATCCGGCGCCGGGCGCGCACCGCGAGCGGTCCAAGACGGGCGAGGGCACGTACGGCTTCGACCTGCTGGAGAACGGCAACTTTCTTGTTGCCGAGAACGCCACGGACTTCCTCTCCGAGATTACGCAGGACGGCAAGGTCGTCCGTCGCTTCAAGGGCAACGCCGCGTGGCTGGACGGCACGACGCCGAAGGACGTCCACCACCACTACCGCATGTGCCGCGCGACGGCGTTCGGCACGTGGCTCGTGTGCTGTTCCGGCGCGGGACTCGTCCGCGAGTTCAATCCGCGCGAGCAACGGCAGATCGCGCAGTGGCAGGTCGGCGAGCTCGCCTTCGACGCCTACCGCAAGTCGAACGGTAACACCGTGGTCTCGCACCTTTCCGCCATCTCGGAGTTCTCGCCGGCGGGACGCGTGGTGCGCCGCTTTGCGTGCGCCGACCATCCCGATCTCAAGCTCGGCAACCTCTGCGGCGTGCAGGACCGTCCGAACGGCAACCTTGTGGTCGGCACATACCGGAACGGGTCGCAGGACGGAACGCGCACGACGGCGTTCGAGCTGACGCCCGAGGGGAAGGTCCTCTGGCGGTTCGCGTCCACGAACGACGTCACGATGATGACGGTGTGGATGGTGGACGAGGCGCGCGCGGGCGCGGACGTCCGCGCCGCGCGCGAGCAGATGCGCACGTTCAGCGCGGCGGCGGCAAAGCGATTCCTTGCCGACATGAAGGGCAACGCGAAGTACGATTATGCGAAGTACGCGCCTGCGATCGAGGCGCTGATTGAGCGGGAGCAGGCGGTGCGTGCGGCGTTGGGTGGGCCGTGTTCAGCGGACGAGACGCCCGTTGTCCTGGTGGAAGAGGCCGTGCGGATGGTGGAGGCGTACCGGCAGGCGATGCTGGCGAACCCCGTGTTGGACTTCGATGAGATTCTCTGCGTGCGCCGCAAGGTCGCCGAGCCGCGGCGGGCCACCTATCCCCTGCAGTTGTTGGGCGAATACGACTTCGGCTTCACGGGGCTCAACGCGCACAACCACATGGACCTCCGTCGGAAAGGCTACGAGAACGACATCGTGCTGCTTTCGGGGTGGAAGACCGGCGCGGCCACGGCACGCAGCCTGTATCGTCCGCCCGACACCGGCATCGTGCGCGACCTCGACCTCGACTTCGACGCCTCGCGCGTCCTCTTCACCGGCTATCGCGGCACGAACGAGCTGTTAGGCGTGTACGAGGTCAAGGTCTCGCCGTCGGCAGCCCTGCAGCCAACGCTCGTTTCGCCCGAGGACGGCCACTACGACATCCAGTGGTGGGACGCCTGCTATCTGCCGAACGCGGACCAGGTGGTGATGCTGGGCACAGCGCCCTGGCAGTTCCTGCCGTGCGAGGACGGCAACTACCCGATGTGCGTGCTCTACCGCGTGGACCGCA
>CAMNLN010000308.1 GCA_946543025.1 uncultured Verrucomicrobiota bacterium | reverse complement strand
GACGCGAAGTAATACTCACCCTGCGGGAAGAACACGATGTTCCCCGTACCGGAGAGGGACGCGAGGCCGGCGGCGAACGCCGCGTCGTTTGCGGCCGCGTTCGCCACGCCCGGCCGTACGCCCCAGTCGCGCACGTTGATCGCGCCTGCAGGCGGATCGCAGACGAGCGAGACAGTCTTGGAATCCGTCAGTTCCGCCTTCCAGCGCTGCGGCTGGTCGGCCGTCGCCGTGTATGTCGGCAACCCGGCGATCGAGACGCGCGAGGTGGCGACCACATAGGACGCGCCGCCGTCGAGCTGGTCGTAGTCCGCGACGGAGAGCGTGGCGGACGAACCGAAGGTGAGCTTGTTGTACGTGCCCAGCGCCACGCCCGAGGCGATCTCGTTCGCCCGTACAGACCAGGCCTTGTTGATGGTCGGCGTCACGCGCGCGACGAAGAACGGGCAGCCTTCGAAGGGCGGCATGGTGAACGACGCGGTTCCTGACGTCGAGACAAAAGTCCCGGGGTCAAAGGACACGCGCGCGAAGCAGTCGGCGAACGACTGCCCGTCTGGACCGAACGCGCCGCGGTTCTTTACCGTGCAGAGCGGCACCTTGTTCGGCCTTGCCCAGTAGTCAACGTTGTGCGCTACGAACGCGCCGCCGTCCACGACGATCTCGGCCGCGTTCGTGATCCCGTAGCCGTAGCGGAAACGAAGCTGGTAGAGGGTGGTGTTTCCTGCGTTGTTGAGCGTGCACCCGCCGCCGAGCAATGTCAGCTTGTGATTGTCCTGATTGATGATGGCGCACGTGAACATGCCCATCTGCCTTGCAAAGCCCACAGCGATCGTCGAGTCGGTCTGGAGCTGGAACGTACAACCATTCATGACCTGATAGTTCTCGTCCCCGCCGAAGACAATCGCGCCGGTGAGCCCGTTGACGGCGGCAGAGGCGTGCCCGTGCCCGTTCAGGTAGAACGTCTTCGTGTTACACATTGCACTGCCGTTGACAGCCTTGTTGTTGACGAGGAGCGATGCGCCATCTGAGATCGTGACGAAGGCGCCGCCGAACAGGTCGCCAAGGTAACGCGCCTCGTAGACGCCCTCCTTCACGCGCAGTCCGATGTTGGCGGCCTTCCACGTGTTCGTGCCGACCACCCGCCCTTCGCCGTACTTCTCGATGATGTCGCCGGCGGCGAACCCGTGGCCCTTCTCCTCGATAAGAGCTTCCACCAGCGGCTGGAGGTCCTGCGTCTGGCCGGCCGGGACGTTGATCGTCCAGATTTCGCCATGCGCCACGGTTGCCAGCATCGCCATCGTCAGGAATGTTGTTGTTCTTTTCATGTGAGTTTTCCTTTAAAGACTGTTGGCGGATGTCTTTTAATCGTTTCTATTTGGCTTCGTTCAGCAGGTCGCCCGCCTTGCGGCGGAGGATGCCGATCTTTTCCGGCTCCGGCAAGATGCGCGTGGAGTAGCGCCCGCCTGCGTTCGGGATCGTCACGAGCGCGCGGAACTCGGCGAGCAGCGCCTTGGCGCGTTCGGCGCGCGGATCGTTGCCGTCGGCCAGACGCTCGAGGCGCTTCAGGTAGCTGAAGTCCTCCACACCGTCGCGCGCCGCCTCGAGGCGGACGCTCGTGACGGGGCCTTTGAAGCGGCCGGGCACGCCCGGATAGATCAGATAGCCGTCGCCGTCAGGATAGCGCACGAAATAGTGCTTGCCGGGCGTGTCCGACTGCGGGATATAGGAATGCCAGCCGAACTTCCACGGGTCGTAGGTGAGCCAGGTGGAACCCCAAAACTCGTACGCCTCGGCATGGAAGGCTGCGCAGTAGTGCGGGAGCATGCGCTCGACGGCGCAGTAGGGCGTGTCGAGGCACATCTGCCCGTCGGTTGTAAACCAGACATGCTTGCCCGCCGCGGCGCGCGCCTTCATTTCGGCGACCGGGAAGCAGCCGTAGTGCCCCACGCCCCATACGTCGATCGAGTCGTTCCACTCGGGGCAGTGCCGCCATGTGCTCGAGTAGATGCGGATGGAAGGATCGACTTCGTGGATCATCTGGCAGCAGGCGATCATCTGGGTTTTGATCTCCTGCCGGGTGAAGTGAGGTTCGTCGGAGATGTAGAGCACCAGCTTGTCGGCCCAGCCCTTTGCCTTCATGTGGTTCCAGTAGAGGCGGAGCGCGTCTTGGTACGCTCTCTTGTATTCGGGACGCAGCTTCATCCGATCGGCACCCTCGTACGGCCATTCGCCGGGATAGGGATCCTCGCCGAGGAACTTCCTGGGCGGCATGGCCCAGCCGAAGCAGTAGAAGGTTCTGGGCGTGTAGGAAACGGGAAAGTGGAACTCGTCGAAGTACTCGGCGGCGAGACGATCATACTCTGCGAAATCGGCCGTGATCGTGCCGTCTGCGCCACGTGCGAACTTCGGTTGGCCGTCCAGCGAATCGGGGCAGATGCGTTTTTCGGAGTTGAACTTCCACAGAAGGCGTCGCTGTCCGTCCGTGTCCAGACCTTCGAAGTCGTCCTTCCACCACTTCGAGTGAAGGCGAAGGTCATAGATGGCGGGCGTTTCCGCGACCGCGGGAAGGGTGAAGTTCCACACGCGCACCGAGTAGGTATCCTCGCGGAGCAGCAACCCGTCAGCCTTCCACTTGATCCGTCCCTCGTAGACGCCGGGCTTCGTGTCGGCGGACGACTTGACGTTGATCCAGACCGGCTGCGTGACATTGGCGGCGATGGGGCCTGCATTCACGGGCGCGATCGGATCCGGCCACCAGCCGCTCCAGCCGTCAGAGCCAGTTCCGCTCTTCGGATGCTTGAGCCTCCATTCGGGGGTGAGCGAGCTGAAGTAGGACGAGGGATAGTCCACCGGCACGTACTCGACCCATCCCGTCTCGACGGAAACGCCGCCCGTGCCGTCGGCCATCATTGGCGGCGTCACCTCGACCTCGAGGCGTCCGATCGCCTTCGCGGCGCGCACGGCCAGCTGGAGCGGCTCTGTCTCGTTCCGGGCCAGGCACACCTCGAACGCGCGGCTGTCCTCGACGGGACTTTCGCGGAACACCTTCACGATCGGGTCGACGGCTTGCACGGCGAACGCAACCTGCGGACCGGCGGGTCGCGCCTGGGGATCGCCCACCTGCGCGCGCGCGTATTCCGCCACGATCAGCCCGTCGTATGCGAACTTGCCGTGTCCGTGCGTCGTCAGGTGCAGGGTGACCGTCGCGTCGTTCTCCACGGTGGAGAATGTGCCGAATGTGGGCGTCCAGGGCGCGGTGCCGACGATGCCGTCCGAAGTGGCCGTCATCAGCGTGTTCTTGCCCTTGTTGTCATGCTTGTGCAGACTGATGGACGTGCGCGCGTCGGCGTCGTCCGACGAGATAAAGCCGCCGTAGAAATAGTTGCGGTTGGGCTTGATCGGGATTGTCTGATACCATCCACGCCAGATTGCCTTCTCGTCGGCGGGAATCGACATTGTCGCGAAGCCGCCGCCGAACTTGCCGCCCGTCGCAGACGGCTCGTAGGCGATGCGCGTCCCCTTGGCCTCGGTTGAATGCCGCCAGCCCGCCATGCCATCCGTGAAACAGGGGTTCTTCGTCAGGTTGGCGGAACTCGTCAAGATTTTTTCGTAGGCCGCCACGTCGGAAATCGTCGTCTTGCGGAGGAACACCTGATCGGACGGGATGAGGCTGCCGAGCGCACTGCGCACCTCTTCTGGCTTCTCTTGCGGACGCGGCTTGCCCTGCCGCACATACAGCCAGCATGTCTTTACGGTTTGAGCCGGAATCGCGGTGGTGAAGAGTACGCGATCGTTCAATACGCAGAGGGGAATTTCTCCAGAGTCGTCCATGAGCCTGCAATCGGCGTTACGCGTGGAGCGGACGGCCTCGTGGAGGTTGAAAGAAGCGAGCGTGGAGGGGCTGCCCTCCG
This sequence comes from uncultured Verrucomicrobiota bacterium, assembly GCA_946543025.1. Taxonomy (GTDB): domain Bacteria; phylum Verrucomicrobiota; class Kiritimatiellia; order RFP12; family UBA1067; genus RUG572. The sequence goes on along the minus strand of CAMNLN010000308.1, from coordinate 485 downwards.
GAGAGAAGTTCGCAAGGCGTACGGGCACACGAAACTCCCATGCGCCGTCTGCCGGGTCGGCGGGCCATGCGGCGTTCTCGCCGACGAACGTGGCCGAGAGCTGTTCCGTGGCGCCAACGCGCGCGAAAACGGAAGGGCGTTCCACGCCCGGGTCGAACGAGAAGTCGTCATACCAGGCGGTACCTGTGCCGCGCAGGACGCTGCCGGTCGCAAGCCGGGTACAGCCTTCGGGAACCTTCACCTTGATGACGGTCTCCTTCCAGTCGAATGTGCCGAATCCGGTTCTGACGACGCGGTTGACGACATCGCTCTTCTTCTTGTCGCCGATATGAACATACCAGCCCGCCGTTCCCTTGACGTTCTCTCCGCGTACCTTCACGCGAAGCGTCACTTCCGCGCCAGGGACGACGGTAATGTCGTGGCGCGAGAAACTGAACCAGCTCTCTTTGGCGTCGGGATCGGTCTCGGCGCGCAGGGCGCGCTTG
>CAMNLN010000307.1 GCA_946543025.1 uncultured Verrucomicrobiota bacterium | reverse complement strand
GCGCTGGGCGGCGACCTGATCGCGGGACACGCCCATGCGCGCGACCTCATCTGGGCGGACGAGTTCATGCGCCGGTACAACGGCGGCGTCGCGCTGGGACGAACCGTCCGCTACTGTCTCCATTGCGGCATCGACGCGGTGTTCGCCGAGCCGACCTTCCTCGCGCCGATGCGCGCGGCGGCGAAGGCGGCAGGCGGGGAACTGGCGTTCTTCGCCAACTGCGCCAACGCGCAGGATGTCGCTTCCGCCGTTTCCGGCGGCGCGAAGAGCGTCTACCTGCGGCCCGAGGCGGCGGATGCGTTCGCGAAGAAGGGGGACGCAGACGGCTTGAAAAAGATCGTGGCGATGCTCAAGGATACGAAGCTGCCGGTCGGAATCGGCGCCGAGGACGTGGAGACGGTCAGGTTCTGCGCGACGAACGGCATTGCGCCGGCCTACTGGGTGCTGGCCTTCCACTCGCTCGACTATCCGGCGGCGACGCTGAAGGAGCGGTGCAACAACATCTGGTGCGTCGATCCGAAGGCGGCGGCCGCCTACATGAAGACGCGTCCCGAGCCGTGGGTGGCGATCCGCTGCCTCGCCGGCGGCGCGATCGATCCCGTCAAGGCGTACAGGTTCGCAAGGGATAACGGCGCGACGGCGGCGGCGATCGACCTCATGGACTTCCGGATCGTCGAGACGGTGAACGGCATCGTGAAGCCTCCTGCGCCGCCGACGGCGAATGACGCGAAGAAGGGAGGGCAGAAGTGATGGACTTCCTTGAAAAGAAGGAGGAGCTTGTGGCGACGGCCGTGCGCGTCGCGCTCGGCTGGCATCTCGCGTACCTGGGCGTGTGGGCGCTCACGTCGGAATGGGCCTACTCCTGGGCCGGGTGCTTCCGCTGCGCCCACTGGATATTCGGAGACCTTTTCCGCGCGCTCGGGAACTCGGCGGCGATGGGGTGCGTCGACTTCGCGCTCGCCTGGGGGCTTCTCGCCGCCGGCATCCTGCTGATGCTCGGCCGCGCGACGCGCTGGGCGGCGGCGTTCGGCATCTTCTACCTGGCGCTCATGTACGTCCTCAACCCGCCGCATTTCGGCCACACGGGCGAAAGCCATTTCCTGTACGTGGACCGCAACGTGGTGGAGATCATCATGCTCGTGTGCGTGATGGCGTGGCGCGCGAAGAAGGAAGGGGACGGCGAAGGCGAGCGGGAAAAGGAGAACAAGGAGGTGGCGGAATGAAGGCGAACAAGGTTAGCCGGCGAGAACTTCTGGCGGGCGGGGCGTCGCTCCTGGCGCTCGGCGGCGCGGCGGCCTACACGAAGGCGATGCGCGCGAAGCCGACGATCCGCGTGACGGGTCCGGAGATATCGGCGTTCCTCCCGGAGCGCGACCTGGCCGGCCTCGGACGTCCGATGACGGCGTACGCGAAGATCGGCGGCGTGGAGCTTTCGCGGCTTATCCTCGGCGGCAACATGATCGGCGGATGGGCGCACAGCCGCGACCTGCGCTTCTACGACAAGCTCGTGAAGGCCTACTTCACGGACGAGCGCGTCTTTCGCAACTTCCGCATCGCCGAGGCGTGCGGCGTGAACACGATCCTCACGAACCCCGCCCTGATGCGCGTCATCAACCGCTACTGGCGCGAGGAGGGCGGACGCATCAAGTTCATCTCCGATTGCGGCTACCCCGGCGGCGTGATCAAGGGCGCGATCGCCAGCGTGGAGAACGGCGCGAGCATGGTCTACTTCCACGGCGGCATCGCGGACAGCAACGCCCGCAAAGGGGACTGGAAGGCGTTTCGCGGCTATCTGGACGAGGCCCGGAAGCTGGGTGTGCCTGTCGGCATCGGCTGCCACCGCCTCGCGACCGTGAAGTTCTGCGTGGAGCACGACTGCCTGCCCGACTTCTGGATGAAGACGGTCCACCGCGTGGACTACCCCACGGCGCACCTTGGCGAGGACAAGAAGCCGTCGCAGGACGGGCTGGGCGTCTGCGACAACCGCTTCGTCGACACGGACCGGCAGGAGGTGTTCGACTACATGGCCACCCGTCCGGAACCTTGGATCGCGTTCAAGGTCCTGGGCGCGGGCATCGAGCATCCGCGCGGCGCGTTTCCCGTGGCCTACAAGGGCGGTGCGGACTTCATCTGCTGCGGGATGTACGACTACCAGGTCGTGGAGGACGTCAACGTCGCCAATGCCGTCTTCGCGAACGGTCTTCCAGTCCGCGCACGCCCTTGGCACGGATGAGGCATGGATTTGGTATAATTTGCGCTGACGAGTGATCACCTGAAAACGAAAGGCCCTATCGACATGAAGAAACTAACGCTTATCGGATGTCTGGCGGCGCTGGGCGCGTTCGCCGAGGCGCCGGAGGACTGGTCGGGCACGACGCACGACCTTTCCGCGGGCGCGCTGACGGCAGCGGACGGCGGCGCGTACTGGGTGACGGGTTCCGGCAACGCGATCACGGTGCCGGACAACGTCGTCTGCACGGTGGCGCTCGACGCGGTGACAATCGACGCGCCGGCCGGTGCGAGTCCGTTCACCATCGGCGCGGGCGCGACCGTTCATCTTCGGCTCTCCGGCGCGTCCGCGCTCACGGGCGCGTCAGGGTATCCCGGCGTGGCGCTCGACGCGAACGGCGCGACGCTCGTCGTGGACGGCGACCTGACGGGCACGCTGACGGCGCAGGGCGGCATCGCGCGCCCGGGCATCTTCGTGCCGGAGGGGGCGTTCTTCACGCTGGACGCCTCCAACGCCACGGTGAAGGCGACGGGCGGCGCAAAGCCAGGCGGAAACGTTCAAAGGCCGTCGCATGACCCAACCTCGATTTCCGCCGCCGGACTGGGCTCGTATGGAGGAATCAACAGCGGCACGGTGACGGTCAACGCCGGCCGGCTGGAGGCGAAGGGAGGTGCGCAGGGCGCGGGCATCGGCGCCGGCACGGCGGACGACGTCGGCGCGGGCGACTGCGGCGACGTGGTCGTGAACGGCGGCACGGTGATCGCGACGACGGCCAGTTGGGGCGCGGGCATCGGCGGCGGCACCCCGTGGATCAAGGCGGGCGGCAACCTGAAGAGCTATACGCAGACGGGCGGCGAGGTGACGGCGCATGGCCGGACGAGCGCCGGCATCGGCGGCGGTGGCGGTGGCGGAAGCGGCACCTACTCCACTCAAAGCCAGGGCGGTCGCGTGCTCGGGCGGATCCATGTCACGGGCGGATTCCTCTACGCCACCTCGACGAACTATGACAACAAGGTGGTGATCTGCGCGGCCATCGGCGGCGCGGGGACGCGGCAGGCGGCGTCCGGGATGTCGACCTCGGGCGGAGAGATCCTTATCGAGGGCGGAACCGTCTGGGCCATGGGCGATCACATTGGCATCGGTGCGGGCGGCGTGACGAACACGGCGCCGATGGCCGTCCACGGCGGCAACACGACCGTTACGATCTCGGGCGGCACCGTGTACGCGCAGGGGGCGGACTGGGCCATCGGCGGCCCCGAGCTGCCGACGTCGCCCGTCACGAACCTCGCGGCCGTCACGATCACGGGCGGCTATCTGCAAACGCGGAACGGCTTGCAGGTGCAGGCGACGAACGGCGATGCGCTGGGAAACCGTCCGCTCTACGCCGCGTCGTTCCATCCGAGCGACAAGGGGCCGGTTTTCGTGCCGGCTTCCGGAGAGGCGCCCGCATACGATTATCCGCTTCCTGGCATCGGAAGTCCCCGTTCGCCGGCTGGATGGGCGTGGTGGCAGTTCGCCTGGCTGCCGGAAGGCGAGTCCACGTTCTACGATGCAAGTGACAAGCTGCTTCATTGCGACGTGTCGGCCGTGCACGAGGTTGTGCACGACGTGGCGACGATGGGCGTCATGCGCCTCACGACCGCCAGTTCGAACGCGGTTCTGACCGGCACGTGGAATGCGCGGGTGGATGGCGGTAGCCCTTACATCCTGGGAATGGGAAGCGCCGCGTGGCCCATCACGACATTCCTGACGGTGCGCAACGTGACGATCACGAACAGTTCCTATACGATCTCAACCTCGGCGGGCAGCACGCTCAACCTTCGCCTGGAGGGCGAGAACTGGATCAGCTCTTATGGCAATTACAATCCGGCCGCCTTCGTCGCGAATCAGAGTACCCTTGTGATTGACGGTCCCGGGACCTTGTCCGCGGAAGGGCCCAACTACGCGGCGGCGATCGGCGCGGGAGGCAACAGTTGCGGTGCGATTACGATCAACGGCGGGACGATCTACGCCTACGGCGGTACGCAGGGCGCGGGAATCGGGTGCGGCAAGAGCGACAGTGCCATCGTGATGTGCGGGCCGGTTACGGTGAATGGCGGCACCGTGCGCGCGTATGGGTTTCACCGCAACGCGAACGGAACCCTGACGGGCGCAAGCGGCTGGGCGGC
>CAMNLN010000306.1 GCA_946543025.1 uncultured Verrucomicrobiota bacterium | reverse complement strand
GAGACGACCGTCACCCACAGATCGGGCGACAGGCCGTCCGTCGACGGGAAAAACTCCGGCTTTGCGCGCGCCGCCGCCTGAAGTCCTGCAAGCCACGTGCCGTCGAACCTGAACGCGAACGCGTCCTTGCCCGAGACGGCGAGCGCGTCGCCTTTCCGTTCGAACGACCAGTCGCCGCCCGCGCATCCCAGCACGTAGCCGCCGTAACCGTCCTCGGGATTGCCGTCCACCGCCACGACGAACGGCAACAGCTCGCGCGCGGCGGGCAACGCGTCTTGGAAAAGGCGGCCGTCCATCCCCATCGCATAGAGGCGCGGCTCAGTGACGGGCGGCTTGTCGGGGAAACGCCCCCTCCACAGGCTACGCGGATCGCCCTTGAGCTTCGGCGCCTTTCGCGCGGCGGCCGCGTCCGACCACGTGAGCGTCACGCGCGTGGGCTCGCGCGCAATCCTCGCGAACGCAAGCGCCGCCTTCTGTCCGCTCCACCGGCGCGGAATCGGATTCTCGAGCGCCGCCAACTTCGGATCGACGTCCGGCGGCGGCAGATACGCCCATTCGCCGGCAGCCAGGCAGGACGCGTACGCGGCAACAAGCGCGACTCGAACCGTCCGACTCATCGCATCGGTCTTAATTTTCATGCGGCAAGTATACCACATTTCGGCACGAACCCGCCATCACCGCTCTTGCCGGGAAGCGGCGTCGATCTCGCGCTCGACATTTCTGACGATGCGTTCCAGATCGGAGGTCTTGCCTTCCAGCAGACGCTGGTAGTCGATCCACCTGAGCGCGTTTCGGAGCGAGGGCGTCATCTTCCCGCTCTCGCGCAGGATGGCCAGCTTGTCGAAATTCTCAAAGCCGTCCACCATCATCTCCCAACGGAGCGAAAGGAGCGGCCCAGGATAGATGAGGAAGCACTCGCCCGGCGCCCAGCCAGGCTCGCAGCTCGCGTCCACGAGCGGATCGCGGTCCATCATCCACCGGTGGCTCGTTGACTTCAGAAATCCGTCCAATCCCTTCGCGGCGGCGAACAAACCAAGCCAGCGCTGCTCCACGAGCGGGCTCGTCAGGAAGCTGTTGGGGCGCTCCGGCACGCAGCAGACGTAGTAGGTGGTAATCAGCCCGCGCGCCCGGCGACGCGCCGCCTCGGCGAGGAAGTCGCGCGAAACGTAGTCGAAGCGGAGCGCCTGCGAGTAGTTGTCGATCTGCGTGTCGCCGAAGTCCGCCGGATTCACGTCCCCAGCCATCTGGAACTTGAGCGAGGGCGCGTACTTCTTCACGAGCTTCGCCGTGAGGGCCACCTCCGGCGGACGCAGCTCGTCGAGCGCGGCGTAGATGTCGCCGATCCACCCCTTCTCCTTCGCATGCGCTTCCAGCTGGGCGAGGAGCGGTCCCCAGTAGGCTTCGTATTCGGGCGAACCGGGGTCGCAGTCCATGTGTTTCTCCTCGCCGGTCGCTTCGTCGTGGTACCAGTAGTCGCGGTGCTTCTGGAACTTGACGATGGCGTAGCAGTGGATTTGCGGCCCGATCCCGCACCTCTTCGCGAAGGCGACGTACTCGTCGAGCGTCGAGAAGTCGGCGACAAACGAGCCGTCGCGCCGCTTGACGTAGCGTACCATCGTGCGCGCGCTGTCGATGTTCTTCCGCACGTTCCACGGATAGTCGGTGATCGTGGCGGTGATCGCCTTCTGCCCGGCCGCAGCCAGCTCGCGGAAGATGGGTTCCATCTTCGCGTAGTGTTCGGGCGAGAACGGCTTCACGTTGTAGTAGCGCGCGATTGTCCAGGGAGTCTGCCAGATGTCGAGGTACATCTTGCGGCGATCCGGAAGCGCCATCGGCAGGATCTCGAGATCCAGCGTACGCCGCACCTCCGCGCCGGCGGCGTCTTTCACCACAAGGTGCGCGCGATAACGCCCGGGCTCGGCGTCCGGGGGCGTCATCACCGTCACCCACAGCGCGCGGAAGGCGCGGTCCGTGAGGGCGAACGGCTGCGACGGGTCGAGGATGTCGCCGATCTTGTGTTCGGGAACGTCCACCCAGACCCACGGATAGCGGTAGTTCGCCGACGCGAGCGTCTCGCGCACCCAGCGAACCTGCACGGACGAAAACGCCTTCGCGTCGCGTTCCGTCTCCGGCTCCACGCGAGCCGTGAACCCTTCTGCCCGCGCCACGCCCCGTATCACGAACGGCGTGTGCACACGCTCGTTTCGCCACGCAGCCGCGCGCCAGGCGACGTTGGTGAACTGCGCGGCGTTCGCCGCGTCCACGCGCACGAGCGGCGTCGCGGACACGTCGAAGCCGCCCGCCGCCGCCTTGCCGTCCAGCAGCTCGAACACGGCCACCGCGCCGCCGATCGGCGCAAGGTCAAGGCCGAGCGTCTCCGTCCCCAACACCTCTCGCCGCGAAACGCGCAGGGCACGCGCGTCGGACGCGTTCGCTTTCGGATCGTCCGCATAGAGCGTCATCCGCCAACGGCCTTGCCCCAGAAAGGAAAGCGGCAGCGCGAGGCGACGCGCGCCTGCCGCGATCGCCGCCAGATAGCGCCTTCCGTCCGGCGCCTTCCGAGCTACCGCATACCACGAGCCGATCTCGCCGCCGAGGCAGCGCGTCTCGTCCCACGCGGCGGGGAGGTTGCGGAGCGCCTCCAGCCCGGGTTGGCCGCGATAGTTCGCCGGAACGTCGCAGAGCGTCATGAGCGGGCTGTCGTAGGCGACGCAGAGCGCGAGCGCGTGGCCGCGCGTACCGATCTCGGGCGTCGTCCCGTCCGTCCCCTTCTTCCATCGGTTCACGGGCGTGAACTGGCGCGGCAGGATGTTGCTGAAGCCGCCCGGCGTGTAGTCGGCGGGACCGACCAGGAAGCGCGTGAACGGCAATGCCGCCGTCAGCTCCGGCGTCAGGCGCCAGCTGTAGCGGTGGCACTCGTTCCCCGCGACGGCCTCGCGCGTGATCTGGTTCGGCCACGTGCGGTTCATGCCCGTGGGATGGAACGCGCCGTGGAAGTTGACGAGCAGCTTGTATTTCGCCGCAAGACGTATCACCTTCTCGTACCAGTTCACCATTTCCTGGTCCTGACGGTCCATGAAGTCGATCTTGAATCCCTTCACGCCTCGTGCCGACATGTTTGCGAACACGCGCTCCACGCCGTTCGACTCGAGTACGCTCCAGTACGCCCACAGGAACACGCCCACGCCCTTCTCCTTCGCATGGGCCAGGACGGCGTCAAGCTCCAGCTGCGGCTTCGCCCGCGTGAGGTCCTGCGCATGGTCTTGAGATTCGCCAGACTGCCATCCGGCGTCGATCGTGTAGTACGGCCAGCCCATCTCGGCGGCAAAGTCGATCTCCGCGCACTTCGCCTCGCGCGTCATCTTCTTGCCGCCGCCCTTGGGCCACGCCCACCAGTCCCACGCGCTCGCGCCCGGCTTCACCCACGCGAACGCGGCGTCGCCGCCCTCCGGCGGCGGATTCAGGTTGAGGATCACGTCGTTGTGCTCGGTCAGTTCCGCCGGCGTGTCGCCCAGGATGGCCACGCGCCACGGCGAGACACGCGGGGCGGACGAGACGACCAGCCCTTCTCCGTCAAGGCGCGGGCTCGGCTCCGCCTCGAGCTGCGTCATGCCGCTCGGCACGCGCCACGCGCCCGTGCGCTTGAGGAAGAGCCCCGCCCAGTCCGTCAGATCGGCTTCGCAGAGGGCGAGGAACTGTCCGGCAGTCTCCACGATCGCGGGAAAACCGATAAGCGCACCATGGTCTGGAAGCGTCAATATGGACCGGTGGAAGAACGCCTGCTCCTGCGAGTCCTTGTGCTGAGGATAGAGCGTGAACCAGCCGAGCGGATCGCCCGCGAAGCGGAACGCTGTCTTCTCCCGCGTCACGACGAACCGCTCGAAACCGGGCTGCGCGGGAATGCCGTAGCGGAGCGCCGCCGCGCCGTCGTATGCGCGCACGTAAACATCGAAGCGCCGCCCCGGCGCATCTGCCTCCGCGAGCTCAAGCTTCAGTTCGCGGCCATGGTCGCGCACGACGCGCTTCTTGTAGAGGCGCGTCTCCCACGACGTGTCGAACGCCCGCTCCGATTTATTCGCCACCTTGAACGCGCCGAACGGCTTCTGCCCCTTGAACGCCAGCCCGATCTCGGAATCGTCGAAGAGCGTCACGCCCTTGCGCGCCACGCGCCACGAGAGGCGCCGCCCCTTCGCGCAGACGGAGACCTCGACCGAACCGTCAGGCGAGCGCAACGTCTCCTGCCAGTCGGCGCACACGGGCAACGCGCCCGCCAGCACTGCCCACGCGAAACGGCGGACAATTCGCCCAAGCTTGATGATCGAGGCTGTTGCAAAAATCGGTAGGGAAAGAAACATTGCCTTCGTAGTCATTAGTCAGTCCCTCCAATTAGCGGAAAATG
>CAMNLN010000305.1 GCA_946543025.1 uncultured Verrucomicrobiota bacterium | reverse complement strand
TTGCCTTTTTGTGTCCAAACATCAATGTGCATGAACGGATGCATCAGAAGATGCGCCCAGGTCGTCCTCTTGGGATTGGAGAAACTCGCGCGCAAGGGACAATCCCTCGACACTTTCCAGTCCGCCGACGGCCTCTGCCAGCTCCAGGCGCGAAATCGCATACTCGTTCTCACCTTTCCTGTGGGTGAAGACGAGGTCGAAATCGCCCGGATAGTTGAAGAGCATGAGAACCGCATCCACAAGGTCACCCATCGGCGGCAGGTCAATGTGCGTAGCAGAAAAGGAATAGGAGAGCTCGGTGCCCACGCCCTTCTGCGACTTCAGAGACACGGCACCGTCCGTCGATTCGCAGATTTGCTTCAAGATCGGCAATCCCAGCCCAACCTTCCGCTTGTCGTGCTTGCCAGGCTCCGTGTAGAAGGGATTGAAAGCGCGAGCCTGCGTGGCCTCGTCCATGCCTTTGCCGTCGTCCGTGATGCGTACGGCGATGACGGTGCCATCCTCGGCCAGAGAAAGCGTGATGTGCCGCGCGCCCGCCTCGATGGCGTTCTGCGCGGTATCAGCAATGACATCTGCTAGTGTCGCGTGCATGGAACAATTATATATCAATGCGCGGCGCACGGCAAGATGCGCGAAGAAGGACACATCTCGTCCGCAGTTGTCCGAACGCCCGCAAATATGATAAACTATCCGCGCAATGACGCGAGAAGAAATAGAAGCCAAGATCAAGGAGACCATCGTCGCTTCGCTCGACCTGGAAGACTTGTCCCCTGCCGACATCCAGACGGACATTCCGCTCTTTGGCGAAGGCCTAGGGCTCGACTCCATCGACGCGCTCGAGCTCGGCATGGCCATCAAAAAGGCGTTTGGCGTAACATTCTCCTCGAACGCCGCCGACAACAAGAAGACATTCTACTCGGTCAAGACCTTGGCCGATCACGTGGAAGCACAGCAAGGGACAGCACAATGACTGACGCCGAAATCGAACAGAAGATCAAGGACATCCTCGTCGAGGAATTCGAGTGCGATCCCGCGAAGCTGACGCACGACACGAATCTTTTCACGGAGCTCGACCTTGATTCCATCGACGCCGTCGATCTCGTCGTGCGCCTCCAACAGGAAACGCAGAAGAAGGTCAACCCCGAGGATTTCCGGCAAATCCGTACGCTTGGCGACGTCGTCGCCGCCGTCTCGAAGCTCGTGAAAGCATGATCTCGCTCCTGTTCGCAGCCTTCTTCGGCTGGTCGCTCCTTCCCGGCCGCAAGCCTCTTTGCCTGCGGTTCGCCGAGCGGATTTCAGACGGCATCTTGCCCGACGGTGCCGTCCCCTACTGCCGCAGACTGACGTGGATCTGGCTGTTCGTCCTTCTCGCGAACGCCGTGCTTTCATTCACGCTCGTCCTGTTCCTTCCTGGCGCCGCATGGCGCTTCCTCGTCCCCCTGCTTCTTTCTGCGGTCGTCGTCGGCGGAACGTTTGCCATTGAAAAACCCATCCGTGACCGTCGCTTCTCCGTGGCGTTCCGCACGTCTGGCTCGACCGCCAGCCCCAAGTCCATCGTCAAGACATTCGAGTCGCTCGCCAAGGAAGTCGCCTTCCACCGGAAACGCCTTGCGGACGTTCTCGCGAAAAAGCCCACGTTTCTCTCGACCGTCGAGCCGCAGCACATGTACGGCACGCTGTGGCGCGTGATGCTGCCGCGCGCCGCCGAATGCCCCGTCGATCCCGAAATCATCCTCACGCCTGAATCCCTCGTCGAGAAAATGCGCGCCGCACGCGCGGTGTTCCTCGTCACCACCCCCAGCTTCCTCGAACGATTCGCCGCCTACGCCGACCTCTACGACATTCCGCGGAACTGCATCGAGATCACGACGTCCGGCGCGCTCCTCACGGCCGCCGTCTCGGCCGCCGCCGCCCGCGTCTTCGGCATCGTACCGCTCGAAATCTTCGGCAGCACGGAGACGGGGGGCGTCGCCTGTCGTCGCCAGAAGACGCCCGACTGCGACTGGACGGTATTCCCTCCCGTCAAGGTTCGCGCGACCGCCGACGGCCGACTGGAAGTCCGTTCTCCATTTTCGTTCCGAAAGCGCTTCACCATGGGAGACGGCGTGACGCTCGCCGCCAACGGTCGCATGTTCAAACTCCATGGCCGCCGCGACCGACTCGTCAAGATTGCCGAGCAGCGCGTTTTGCTCCCCGAACTCGAAGAGTCCGTACGTGCGTTGCCGGGAATCGCCGATGCGGCCCTCTGTCCCCTTGAAGGGCCGCACGGCACCTACCTTGGAATTGCCGTCGTCGAACGGCGCGTCTCGGACGCCACATCCCATCAATCCGAACCCGGTTGGGCGGAGCCACCCAACCGCGCGCTCGCCTTGAGACAGAAACTGCTCCCCATCTTCCCAAAAGGAACAGTCCCCAAGAAGTATCGGTTCGTCCATGAGCTTCCGCGCAATCCGCAGGGGAAGGTACTCATGTCCGCCATTCGCGCGATTCTTCTCTCAAATCTCGCCGAGCCAACCGTGGAGAATATAACCCAGACCGAGACTTCCTGGTCGGCCGACTTCACCTTCGATCAAAACGCCCCATACTTCAAGGGACATTTTCCCAACTTCGCCGTCTTGCCAGGAGTTGCCCAACTAGGTCTTGCGCATCATTTCGCGCAAGCGTTCCTCGGCAAAGACTTCATGATCGGCTGCGTCAAGAAGATGAAGTTCTCCCGCCCGATCCTCCCGGGCGAACGAATTCGTTTCTCGATTGAGCGGCGTTCCGAGTCCGAGTTCGCCTATACGTATGCCAAGGGCGAAACCGTCTGCTCGACGGCGACAATCAGCGAACGACAAAGTTGACCATCTTCTTCGGTACGCAGATGACCTTGACGATCGTCTTTCCTTCGAGGAACCTCGCGACGTCGGGATTCGCCTCGGCGGCTGCGCGCATCGCCGCCGCATCGGCCGTCGCCGGCACCTTCACGCGCCCACGCAGCTTGCCAAGCACCTGCACGGGCACCTCCACCTCGTCCTCCACCAGCGCCGCCGGATCGTACGCCGGGAACGGCTCGTAGGCAAGCGTATCCGCATGGCCGAGGAACTGCCACAGCTCCTCGCCCAGATGCGGCGCGAAGGGGGCAAGGCAAAGCACAAACTTTTCGGCCGCCTCGCGCGGCAGTTCGCCGCCCGGAAATTCGTTCAGGAACACCATCATCGCCGAGATGGCCGTATTGAAGTTGAGCGTCTCGACGTCCTCGCCCACTTTCTTCACCATCGTGTTCAGCACCTTCGCCTCGGCCTTGTTGGGCAGACGTTCCACGATCGGCGTTTCGGTGACAAGCTTGTTCACGCGCTTCAAGAAACGGAACACGCCCTCCACGCCCTTCGTCGACCATGGCTTCACCGCCTGGAGCGGCCCCATGAACATCTCGTAAAGGCGCAAGGAGTCGGCCCCGTAGTCGCGAATCACGTCATCGGGATTGATGACATTCTTCAGCGACTTCGACATCTTTGCCGGGAACTCGACGAGCGGCTCTTCCACCCCACCGTCTTCCGCGCCGTAGGGCTTGCCGTCGCGCCATGTGATCTTGTCCATCGGCACGAGAACGCCGCGCGCTGTCTTGTAGGCCATGCCCAGGATCATGCCTTGGTTCACCAGCCGTTGGAACGGCTCGTCCGTAGGCACAAGACCGAGATCAAACAAAACCTTGTGCCAGAAACGGGAATAGAGCAAGTGCAGCACGGCGTGCTCCGCGCCACCCACGTAGAGGTCTACCGGCAGCCATTCCTTGAGCTTGGCGGGATCGGCGAATGCCATGTCGTTGTGCGGGTCGATGTAGCGCAGGTAGTACCAGCAGCTGCCGGCCCACTGCGGCATCGTGTTCGTCTCGCGAATGCCGACGGCACCTGTCGCGGGATCGACGTAGTTCACCCATTCCGTCGCCTTCGCGAGCGGCGGTTCGCCGGTACCGGTGGGCTTATAATCGGCCAGTTCGGGGAGCGTAAGCGGCAAATCTTCCGCCGGAACAAGCTTCGTGGTGCCGTCGGCCATGTGGATCACGGGAAAAGGCTCGCCCCAGTAGCGCTGGCGGCTGAAGAGCCAATCGCGCAACTTGTATTGCGTCTTGGCGTGACCGAGGCCCTTCTCCTCCAACCAGGCGATCATCTTCGCCTTGGCCGCCTCAACCGAGAGGCCCGTGATGAAGCCGGACGACACCATCACGCCAGTAGCGATATCAGTGAAGGCAGCGTCCGCGACATACGGCACCGGATCGGGTGATGCCGTCCTGGCGGCCTCGCTGTCGGCAGGCGCCACCACTTGCACGATCGGCAGGTTGAAGACCTTCGCAAAATCGAAATCGCGCTCGTCGTGCGCCGGCACGGCCATGATCGCACCCGTGCCGTAGCTCGCGAGCACGTA
>CAMNLN010000304.1 GCA_946543025.1 uncultured Verrucomicrobiota bacterium | reverse complement strand
CGATCTTCCGGCCCTTCAGCACGATCCTTGCGCGCCGCAGGTCCAGCCCCGGCGAGATCACGTGCGCGTTGACGATCAGCGTCTTTTTCATTCTTCAAACTCCCAACTCTTAACTCTCAATACATCTTCTCGTACTCGCCCTTCTGCACCTTCTTCAGGCAGGAGAAGCCTGCGCGCTTGGCGCGATAGTGGAGGTCCGTCTTCGAATGGCCGAGGCCAGGGGCCTGGATCACGCGGAAGATCGGCGCGCCGCAGTCGGGGCAGGCGGTCAGCTTGGGGTCGTTGATCGACTGGGAAATCTCGAAGCCCGCACGGCACTTCGCGCACCCCTTCGCCCCTTCCTTCGCCTCGTACACGTACATTGGCATGGCGAATCCTTTACTTCACGAGCGACAGGAACTCCTGACGCACTTTCTCGTCCTCACGGAAGCTGCCGAGCATGGCGGACGTCACCATCTCGGAATTCTGCTTCTCCACGCCGCGCATCATCATGCACAGGTGCCGGCAACGGAACACCACGCCCACGCCCTCCGCCTTGGCGGCGTCCTGGATCGCCGCCGCCACCTGCTCCGTCAGGCGCTCCTGGATCTGCAGACGGCGCGCGAAGCATTCCACGATGCGCGCGATCTTCGAGACGCCCAGCACCTTGTTCCGCGCGATGTAGCCCACCGCGCACGTGCCGAAGAACGGCAGCATGTGGTGCTCGCACATGGAGTACACCTCGATGTTGCGCAGCACGATCATGTGGTTCGCGCCCGCGTCGAAGACGGCGTTGTTCAGGACGCCTCTCGGCGTCTGCCGATAGCCGCGCGTGAGGAACAGCAGCGACTTCGCCACGCGCATCGGCGTCTTCACGAGGCCGTCGCGCGACGGATCCTCGCCCAGTTCAGCCAGCAGCTGTTTCACCAGCGCGGCGATCTTCTTCTCGTTCGGCTCCTTCATCCCGATCAATCCACGAACTCGACCTTCAGGCAGGAGAGCTGGTAGTCGCCCTTCAGCGTCGCCTTGCCCTGGTAGAACAGGTAGACCGTCCCGTCGTCATCCTCGAAGATGCCGGGGTGGCCGCTCTCCCATGCGTTCCACGAGCCCTCCGGCCCGTGCGGCAGAACCGGCTCGTTGCGCCAGCGGGTGAAGTTCTCGCCGTCCGTCGACCAGGCCACGCCGATCTGCTGGCGCTCGTGGTTGTAGGCGCCCGCGTAGAACATGTACCAGATGCCCTTGCGGCGGATCACGGTGGGCGCCTCGATGCACTTCATCTCCCACGGCAGGTCCGGCTTGAAGAACGGCGCCTTGATCGAGAGCTCGTGCCAGTCGGAAAGCGCGTACGCGCTGCCGTACTTGGCCCAGGCCATGCCGAGCTGCTGGATGTTGCCGCCGGGATGCTCGCGCGTCGCGAACATGAGCATCATCCTGTCGCCCACGCGGTAGACCTCGGCGTCGATGGCACGGTTGAGCGACCATTCGTTCTTGGCGATAAATGCAGGCTTGTCCGTTTCGCTCCTGAAATGGATGCCGTCGTCGCTCGTCGCGTGCCAGAGGACGTTGAGGCTCTTCGGATTCTTGTCCTTGGGCGCGTCGACGCCCCTGGCATCGTGGCCCTGCGCGAACATGTGGATCTTGCCGTCAAACTTCTTCACGCACGGGGCGACCCACCCGACCGTCTCGGGCGCGCCTTCGACGGTGATGTTGCCGATGCGCGTCCAGTCCACGAGGTTCGTGCTGGTCGCAATCCCGCCCCACCACCACGTGCGAAACTTCGGCAGGTCCTTCGGCACGCGGTCCTTGGCGTAGCTGCACTCGCTGTAGTACATGAAATACTTGCCGTTGTGGCGGATCACGGTTGGATCCTTCGCGAACGGCCGCCCGAGGCGCGTCGTGTCGCCGTACCGCATCAGCCCCGCCTCGAGCGGCTTGAACTTGATGTCCCTGCACGGCTGCGCGCCGGCAACGGCGAGCGCTCCAAGGAGGGCAAGGGACGCCAGAAAAGAGACGCGCGAGAAACGAGTAGACATGTGCCTGTTTTTCATAAGAGTTTAGCCTTTCCGGCGGGACGTCACCTCGATGACGTTCACCTGGTTTCGAAGCTGGAGTATAATCTGCCGGATGACGCGGTCGTCGCCCAGCACGTCGATCTTCATGCGCGAGACCGTGCCGTCCTCGGTCGGCCCCACGCTAAGCGTCTGGATGTTGTATCCGCGTCCGGAGAAAAGCCCCACGATCCGCGCCAAGACGCCGGGCTTGTTCTCCACGAAGCAGTTCAACCTGTGCAATTCTTCCTTCATCCGAAAATCATTCCTTCCACCGGCTGGCCGCCGGGCTGCATGGGATAGACGTTCGCGCGCGGCTCGACGATCGCCTCGACAAGCGTTGGCTTGCCGGAATTCACCGCCTTGCGGATCGCGCCCTCCAGCTTCGCCGGATCGATCACGCGCACCGCGTCCGCGCCGTGCGCCTGCGCGAGCTTCACGAAGTCAGGCAGGTAGTCGTACTTGAGGTCCTGTTCCAGGCGTTCGTTCGCGAGCCGCCCCTTCACGGAGAGGATCGACCCCGCGTAACGCTTGCCGTAGAACAGCTCCTGCCACTGGCGCACCATGCCGAGGCACGCGTTGTTGACGACGACGAAAGTGATCGGCAACTTGTGTTCCACCGCTACCACCAGCTCCTCGAACGTCATCTGCGCGCCCCCGTCCCCGCACACGGCCACCACCTTGCGGTCGGGCCTGCCGAACGCCGCGCCGATCGCCGCCGGAATGCCAAAGCCCATCGTGCCCATGCCGCCGGAGGTGAGGAACCGCCGCGGACGGCTGTGCCGAAAATATTGGGCCGACCACATCTGGTGCTGCCCCACGTCCGTCACGAGCACGGCCTCGCCGCGCGTCGCCTTGTCGATCGCCTCGATCACCTGCTGCGGCATGATCACGTTCGGATGCATCGGCTTGTACGCCATCGGACGCTTCTTCTTCCATTCCGCGATCTGCGCGAGCCACGCCGCGTGATCCGCCGCCCTCACGCGCGAGGACACGGTGGTCAGCACGTCCTTCACGTCCGCCACGATGCCGAGCGAGACGCGCACGTTCTTGCCGATGGAGGCGGGGTCGCAGTCCACGTGCACGATCTTTGCCTTCTTCGCGTAGGCCGCCAGCTTGCCGGTCACGCGATCGCTGAAGCGCACGCCCAGGGCGATCAGGAGATCCGTGTGGTTGATCGCGTAGTTCGCCGCCGCGGTGCCATGCATGCCCGCGAGGCGAAGGGAGAGCGGATCGCGCTCGTCGAACGAACCAAGCCCCATGAGCGTAGTAGCCACGGGAATCTGCGCGCGGTGCGCGAGCGCCGCCACGTCCTTCGCCGCGCCGCTCGCGATCACGCCGCCGCCCGCGTAGATGACGGGCCGCTCGGATTCGTTGATCAGCTTGGCGAGACGCGCCATCTGCGCGGACGTCGCGAAGCTTTCGGGATGGTAGGCGCGCAGCGACACGCGCTCCGGATAGGTCGCCGTCGTGAGCGCCTGCTGCACGTTCTTGGGAATGTCGATCACTACGGGGCCAGGCTTGCCGTGCGTGGCGATAAAGAACGCCTCCGCCACGATCTCCGGCAGCTCGTCCGCCGAATGGACGAGGAAATTGTGCTTCGAGACGGCGCGCGTGATACCCGTCGTGTCCGCCTCCTGGAAGGCGTCCGTGCCGATCTGATTGAGCGGCACCTGCCCCGTCACGCAGACGATCGGCACACCGTCCATGTTCGCCGTCGCGAGGCCGGTGACGGTGTTCGTCGCGCCGGGGCCGCTTGTCACGAGGCAAACCCCCACCTTGCCCGTGGCGCGCGCATAGCCGTCGGCCATGTGGACGCTACCCTGCTCGTGACGCCCCAGCACGAACTGGAACGGCGCATCGGGCAGACAGTTGAAGATGTCAAGGACAGCGCCTCCCGGATATCCGAACAGCACCTCCGTGCCCGCCTTCGCGAGCGAATCCACCAGGGCTTGAGCCCCGGTCACCTGTTGCTTCTTCTTCATTGCCTTCTTTCCTGCGAGAAATAGTATTATACCAAATTTTCGGCGGATCAGTTCGTCGTTCCCGCAGGAACGGAAAACATGAGACATGCAGACATGACATCCGGTCTTGAAGCGCTTATATCACAAGGTAAAGCCTGCCGAATCCTGCAAAGAAATTACGGCAAACAAAAAAGCACCGTTTTACCGGTGCTTTCTCCGTTTGCCAGATTGGTAGCGGGGGCTGGATTTGAACCAACGACCTTCAGGTTATGAGCCTGACGAGCTACCAGGCTGCTCCACCCCGCAATCTGGCATTCTCCGAATGGCGGGCCTGACAGGAGTCGAACCTACAACCCTCAGATTCGTAGTCTGATGCTCTATCCAGTTGAGCTACAGGCCCTCGTCGGAAAACGGCGT
>CAMNLN010000303.1 GCA_946543025.1 uncultured Verrucomicrobiota bacterium | reverse complement strand
ACGAGTTCGAGGACTACCTCCTCGGCGCGATGGGCGCGGGCGGCGGCATGGACAACCTTCTCGGAGAGGTCGTCTCCAAGGCTGGCATCCGTCAGTTGCGCCTCGCCGAGACGCAGAAGTTCCGCCACGTGACGAGCTTCTTCAACGGCAAGTCCACCACGCCCAGCAAAGGCGAGGACCAGGTGGAGGTGAAGAGCCGCTTCGACCCCGCCACCTTCGCGTCGCATCCGGAGATGGACGCCTACACGGTGACGGACGAGCTTCTCAAGCGCCTTCAGGACAATCCCTACGGCTTCATCGTGGTCAACTACGCGAACTGCGACATGGTGGGCCACACGGGCGACCCGAAGGCCGCCGCGAAGGCCGTCGAGGTGGTGGACGAGTGCATCGGCAAGATCCTGCCGCGTTTGCTGGAGCTGGACGCCCATGTGCTCATCTACGCCGACCACGGAAACGCCGAACAAATGGTGGATTACAAGACCGGCATGGTGAAGACCTCGCACACGCTCAACCTCGTGGACTGCTTCTACGTGGCCAACGACGCGGCGGGCGTACGCCTTACGCCCCTCGCGAAGCTGAGCGCCGTGGCGCCCACCGCCCTGCAGATGCTCGGTCTTCCGGTGCCGCCGGAGATGACAACCCCGTCGCTTCTCGCCGGCAAGGAACCCTGGTCAAAGACGTCTCTGTCGATCTGACGATCGTCGGAAGAGGTGAAAAGTGAAAGATGAAAGGTGAAAGGTGAAAGGTTTCCTGCTCATCTTTCATCTTTCGCTTTTCGTTTGTCACCTTTGCGCGGCCGCGCCGCTTGTTCTGAAGGACGACTACCGTTCGCCGCGCAACAAGGAGCGGCGTCTGCGCAAGGCGACGACGCTTATCGTTCTGCACACCACCGAAGCGCACGCGAAAAGTTCGCTCAACAAGCTTTGCGAGCGCGGCGAGGCCCACTACTGCGTCGTGGAGAACGGAACGGTCTACCGCATCATCGACCGCGACCGCGAGGCGTTCCACGCCGGACGCTCCATGTGGAACGGCAAGGAGGACTGCGACACGTACGCCATCGGCATCGAGGTGGTAGGCCACCACGACAAGGCCGTGACGCTCCAACAGCTTGAGGCATTGCGCGCGCTGCTGGACAAGCTGAAGCAGGCGTACCGCCTCAAGGACTGGCAGGTGGTCTGCCATTCGCACGTGGCGTATGGCGCGCCGAACACCTGGCACAAGAAAAAGCATCGCGGACGCAAGCGGTGCGGCATGCTGTTCGCGATGCCGAGCGTACGCGTCAAGCTGGGGCTGACGGCGCGTCCGGCTTCCGATCCCGACGTGAAGGCCAAGCGCCTCGTGCAGGCCGACGAGTATCTAAACAGCGTCCTGTACGGCTCGATCGACACGATGGCGGCGCAGTACGGCGGAAAAAAGACGGCCGTGGTCGTCGCCGCGCCGAAGAAACAGACTGGCACCAAGAAGCCGTCCGCTACGCCAAAGCCAGCCTCCAAGGCGACGGCCGTTCCAGCAAAGGGTCCGTCGAAAACGGTCGGGCATGTTGTCTCCAACGCGCCGCCGAAGGTCGCGGCGAAGCCGCCGCCGGTGACGAAGCCTCCGCTCGTAATGCCGAAGGAAAAGAAGTCCGAGGCGGCGTCCGGCGGCGTCCTGACGGCGATCGTGCCACCCGTTTTCAGGAAAAAGGCCAAGCTTGTCGTTCCGCAAGCTTCCGGCACCGATGGGACGACGGAACGGAAATCCGATCCGTCGCCTGTCCTTGCATTGCCCAAGAACCTGCAGATCGGAAAGATGGGAGATTCGATCAAGGACTTGAAGGCGCTCGAGTCACTTCCCGGCTACGTGAAGGGCGGGCCGGTGACGTCCGAGCTTTCTCCTTACAAGATCGCCGGGGCGGCCTGGAAGTCGCCGGCGACCTATTACTATCTGCGCGGCAAGATCACGCCGGGCGACAAGATCGACGAGAAGGCGATCGAGTGCGGCACGCTGATCTTCTACAAGGTGCCCGCCAAACAAAACGAGGAAAAACGATGAACCTGAAAAGAATCGTTGACTGGCTGGACAAGACGCTGGACGTGAAGGCGTTCAGCGACGTGTCGAACAACGGCGTGCAGATCGCGCGCACGGGCGAGGACGTGGCAAAGGTCGCGTTTGGCGTGGACGCGAGCGTACGCACGGTGCGCGCGGCGGCGGCGGCCGGCGCGCAGTTGCTTGTGGTCCATCACGGCATCTCGTGGGGCGGCGGCATCCAGCGCCTGACGGACGGCGTCTACAACGTGGTGAAGGCGGCGATGGACGCGAACCTCGCGCTCTACGCCGTCCACCTGCCGCTCGACGCGAACCATGCATACGGCAACAACTACGAGCTGGCGCGCTATCTCGGGCTCAAGAACCTGAAGCCGGCGTTCGTCTACCACGGCGAGACGATCGGCGTGACCGGTACGCTCCCGAACGGGAAGAAGGTGGGCGTCTGTTCCGGCGGCGCGGGCTGCCATGCGGTAGACGCGAAGGCGCTCGGCTGCGACCTCTTTATCACGGGCGAGGCGGACTGGGGCGAGACGATCGCCGCAGAAAACGTGGGCATGCCGATGGTCTGCGCCGGGCACTATCAGACGGAGACGTTCGGCGTGAAGGCCGTTGCGAAGGCGATGGCGCGGCAGCTCAAGGTCTCCACCGTCTTCATTCCGCGCGACGCGCGCGAGAAGGCAGGATGAAGATGTTGGTGAACGCGGCGCGGCGTCCGCTCAATTCGCTTCCCTAGCGCGCTTGGTACAGTTTGCGGAAATCGCGCATCGGGATGCCGTAGCGCTTCTTGAACAGGTTCTTGAGGTATGTCGGGTTCGCGTAACCGCAGGCCGTCGCGATCGCGTCCATCTTTTCCCGGGTCGCGGCGAGGCGGCGCTTCACCTCGTCAAGACGGCGTTCCGTGATGGCTTCGAGGATCGTGCGGCCCTGCAGTTCGCGGAACCTGAGGTCGGCCAGCCGCCGCGAGCATTTGAGATGACGCACCACGTCCGTGACGCCGATGCCTTCCAGCGCATGGCCGTCGATGTAGGCGACGGCTTTCTGCACGAGCCGTCCGGCATTCGATTGCTCCGCCGTGGACTCGCGCTGGACGATCCCTTTTACTCCCACGAGAAGGATGCGCTTCGTCGGCGCGGTTCCGCGCATCATGTTGTCCAGGGTCTCGGCCGCAAGGCGGCCTTCTTCCAGGAAGTCCGGTTGCACGGACGAAAGGCGCGGATGCGCGTTCTCGCAGATGAGCGTGTCGTTGTCCACGCCAAGCACCGTTACTTCGCGAGGAACCGCGATACGTCTTGCCGCAAGGGTCTTCACGAGGTCGAACGCGCGATCGTCGTTCGCGGCCAGGACGGCGGCTGGGCGCTTTAGCTTTACGGCGGCGTCCGGAGCGAAAAGCTCGTCGCACCAGAGTCCGTTGTCGTTCAGCATCCGCTTGAACGTCTCGAAGCGTGCCCGGCTCCAGTCCGTCATCGGGTCGGAATGGAGAAATGCGTAGGAGCGGGCCATGCCCTGTCCGAGGAGAAAATGCGCCGCCTCGCGTCCGATGGCGTCCGCCGAGTTGCGGATGAACGCGATGTTCGCCATGCGCCTCTCCAGCGCGGCGGAATGGATGTCCATTACGATGGTCGGCGTCTTGGCCTCCGCGAGCGGCGGCACGGCGTCCTCGGCGTCGGGGATCGAGACGATGAAGCCGTCCGTGCCGTCCGCGACGGACTGCCGCACGGCGGCCTCGGTGAGTTCCGCGCGCGTCCGCACGAGCTGCACGTCCCATGGCGAGCGGTCGCCATACTTCTCCTGCAGGTAGCGGAACACGCCCGCGAGCTTGCCCTGGCCGGCGATTCCTGCCATCTTCAGGGCGATGAATACTTTTTTCCTTTTCGTGCGCACGAGGGGATTCTACCATAAATGTTGCCGAAAGTGTGACGGTTTCTTGCTTGTTTCATTATGTTGCGTACGAGCGGGAAATGGTAAAATTCCGTGCATGAACATCAACAGGATCAATCCGGCGACGCTGAAGATCACCGATATGCGCTTCGCCGACATCGACGGCGCGCCCAAGCGCTGCACGCTGATGAAGCTCTACACCAACCAGGGACTCGTCGGCTACGGCGAGGTCCGCGACGCCTCCAGCCGCACGTACGCGGCGATGCTGAAGAGCCGCATCCTCGGCGAGAACCCGTGCAACGTCGAGAAGGTGTTCCGCCGCATCAAGCAGTTCGGCGGCGACTCGCGCCAGGCCGGGGGCGT
Source organism: uncultured Verrucomicrobiota bacterium (assembly GCA_946543025.1). Taxonomy (GTDB): domain Bacteria; phylum Verrucomicrobiota; class Kiritimatiellia; order RFP12; family UBA1067; genus RUG572. The sequence continues at coordinate 142 of CAMNLN010000303.1, read as the reverse complement.
CTGCGCGGTGGAGCTCGCCTGCTGGGACATCTGCGGCAAGGCGTGGGGCGTGCCCGTGTGGCAGCTGCTCGGCGGCAAGTGGCGCGACGAGATCCGCTGCTACTGCGACACCGACTCCGAGGGCGGCGGACGCGACATGGGC
>CAMNLN010000302.1 GCA_946543025.1 uncultured Verrucomicrobiota bacterium | reverse complement strand
CGGCGACCGCCACGATTGATGGTGCCAACGCCACGGCAACCACCGAAGCCTACACCTGGGCCGACTACCTCGGCGCGGCCGTTGACGGTGCGTACGAGATCGACAATCTGGCCGAGCTCAAGCTCTTCCAGAAGGGTATTCCTTCCTCCACGAATGAAGTGAAGCTTGCGACGGCTGGCGTGACCTTCAAGCTGACGGCGGATATCACGCTTGACGAGGCGTGGCCGGGCGTCGGTGTCCAGAATGGCAAGGACATCTATGGCACGGCGGACTTCAATGCCGCTGCGTTCCAGGGTACCTTCGATGGCCAGAACCACACGATCTCTGGCTTCCAGATGATTGGCGGCGGTCTTGACTACTGCGGCTTCTTCAATTCCGCCTATGGAGCGACGATCCAGAACCTCAAGATCGCGTATGCCGGCTCGCTCTTCGCGGCCGACACGACGTCGAGCACGAAGGAATCTGGTGCCACGTTCGTCGGCGTTGCCAAGAACTCGACGCTCCGCAACCTCACCACGGTTGCCGGCACGGTCTCCTGCTCGAAGGGCTTCGGCGGCATCGTCGGCTTCCTCACCTCCGGCACGTCGGTCGACAGCTGCACGAACAACCTGAACATGACCTCGCTTGCCAAGAACAAGTGCGGCGGCATCGCCATGATTACGCAGGGTGGTTCGGCCGTGACGATCAGCAACTGCCAGAACAACGGCACCCAGACGACGAGTTCGTCGAATTCCGAATACGGCGCCATCGTTGGCTACGTTGGCCTCGACACCACCATCGCGAATTGCGAAACAACGGTGGGCCGCTTCCTCAAGCATCAGGACCACACCGTCACGCTGCAGGGCGTGAACAAGGGCGATGCAGGAGTTCTTGCCTACCATGGCGCGGCGACGCCAGGTCTGAACTTCGCGATGGTCGATGGCAACGTCGCCACCTTCGTGGCGGACACCGCCCTTGCGGCCGGCAACACCTACAAGGTGCTGGGTCCGTCCGCGACGGCGACGTACGAGTTCGCGGCTGCCGGTTCGATCTCGTTCGACACGGTCCTCGCGACCCCGACCTACGCGATCACCGCTCCGGGCATGGTGCTCTCCTCCTCCACGTCCGGCACCGTGACGACCTACACGGCAGTGGACAACACTTGGACGATGGTTCCGGTCACGACCGGCGCCACGGTGAGCGGCAACACCGCCTCCTACGCGAACCTCACGGTCCCATACAGCGCCGTTGATGCCTCAATTGGGCGTGCCTGGGTCGCCGCATGGGTTGGCGTGAACGTCATCGCCCCCGACAGCGTGACCGCCGAGAATATCTCGAAGATCAAATACAACCGCACGGGCAACGCCTGCCAGGACGGCCTCTTCGGTGGTTCCGACGCCCGCACCGGCAGTTCCTTCGCGAGCAACAACGACGGCATGATTAACGGCCACTACTACATCGGCGTCTGGGTGCCGCTCTCCGCAGCGAGCGTCCGCGCACTCATCGCCGGCGAAACCACGGTCTATCGCGAATACTCGTTCTACAACGAGGACGATCCGTCCGCCACGCAGACCTTCCGCGTGGAGATCAGCCCGCAGAACATCGTGCTCACGAATCCGAACTCCGTCGAAGGAGCCGAGGAAATCACGGTCGTCGATTGGGTCGAACAGGCAGAACCGCAGCCGGGTGAACCTCCTGCGGTCGATCCTGGCGACGGACTTGCGGCCTACAACGAGGCCTACGGCACGGCGGTCGCCCCGATCGAGGTCACGTCCAGTGCCTTCAAGGTGAACTTCGTCGCCACGGTGCCCGGCACCTACGTGCTCATGGCTGCCACGACGGTCGACGGCAACTACGCCGAGACGGAAGTCACCAAGACGGTGACCGCCGCCCAGATCGGCACCGAGGACGCGCTCGTGACGCTCGAAGATAAGAACACGACCGCCCCGGCCAAGTTCTACAAGATCGGCTGGGAGGAGTAAGCTCCTGCCAGGCCCGCGCGGCGGCCCTCCGCCGCGCTTTCCCAAGCGCGCCGCCCTGCAAAGGGCGGCGCGCGATTCATTTCCGATCGACCCGGCGCGAATCGGGCGATAGCGGGCTTCGCCGGAGACCGCCCCTTTCCGCGCGTACCGCCACCCTTGGGGCCTTTGGCCCCTGCGGGCGGCTCCTACGTGCCGACCGCGGGGCAGCGGATGGGAGGATGGGAGCCGGGCGGGTGCTCCGAGGGCGCGCCTCGCGCTTCGCGCCAGAAAATCCGCTCTTGCTTTTGGGCCGAATATTTGCGATACTTGGCTCGTCGAAAAAATGCCCCTAGGGGCATTGTACCCTCGCGGGTGCCCTTGAGGCACCGGAAGCCAGCCGATTTGCAACCTGTAAAGGATTTCCAGTCATGAACCGCCCACTCCCGTTTCTTTTCGTCCCGGTCTTTTGGGTCATGGCGAGTGCGGCCCTTGCCTCGCCTTCGGTGGGGACGGTTTCGCCGGCGGCGCTGGCGAATTCCACGCTGACGTGCGATGTGCTTTCGCCGCCGGCGGTCACGGTGGGGGCGACGGGCGCCGACTGGGTGCGGGCCGAAGTGTGGGGCGACTACACTCCGAATGGCGACCATGGCGCCGTCCACTGCTACCTTGACAAGGGGTCCGGCAATAACTGGACCGGCACGCTTCCCGTCGACCGCGCGGGCACGATGTCCGTGCGCTTCACCGCGGGGAATGACGCGACCGGCGAAACCGAGACGTCCAGAGTCTATTCCTACAAGACCACCGAAAACACCACCTCCGCCGACGCCCTCGGCCCAGTCCGCCGGCCGGTGTGGAGCGTGGGAAACCCCTTTTACACGGCATGGAACGGGACGACGGAACGGTCCGGTACCGTTGCCGGATGGACGGGGACTTTCGTTCGCATGCCGTCGGGGCGGCGCTTCATTTCCCTTTACGGATCGGCATTTGACGAACCTGAGTTTCAGAGCCAGATCGGCACGGAAAACAGCCTTTCAGTCGGATCCATCTGGTTCAAGGCGCAGGGAAATTCCACCAACGCGCCGATGACGCTTGTTGTCGAGCGGGTGAACGGCACGGCGCGCGAAACGATCCAGACGATCGAGATTCCGGCCCGCGCGTCGGTGAGCGACCTCACGTGGACGCAGCACCACATCGTCCTGCAAAGCGGCGCGGCGGGGCGGATCAACTTCCGCAACACGACGCGGTCTACCAACGCCGACCGCGCGGACGTGCAGATCCGCCTGACCGACATCGTGGTCACGCCGCCAAAGCCGGACGTGAAGATCCACCGCTTGGCGATCGACTACGAGCCGTTCTTCCCCACCGTGCAGGACCCGGTCACGTTCCGCTGTGCCGTCGCCAACGAGTACCCGGCCGCCGCAGCCGGGTGCCTCACGCCGAAGCTCGTCTGGCGCCAGAACGGCGGCGACTGGAACGTGTCGGCCATGACGAACGTCACCGGCCGCACGGTGCAGGGCGACGGCGTCTACGCCGTCACGCTCACGGAGCACGTCCCCGGATCGTTCGAGTACTTCTTCCGCGCCGACTTCACGGGCTACACGCCGACGTTCGAGGCCGTGAACCCCGACATCATCGACCGCGAATTCGGCGTCACGGCCGTGAAACTGGGCACGTGGGGCGACCACATCGCGTTCAACGTCGCGGATACGGACGCCAACGTCATCACCCTGGTCGACCCGCTGGGCGGGGCGGAGGACTTCGACGCCGACGCGAAGGCGATGCTCTCGCGCTCCCCCGCCTATTCGCACGACCTCTACGAATGGCAGAACGAGATCGGCACCACGGCAGCGAACATGGGCGACTACGTCTTCCGCGGGGAGCGCCAGGAGCAAGTCCCCGTCGTCACGAAGTGGGAGCTCAGCCACCGCTTCGACTTCGAGAATCTCAGCGATCAAAGCGTCGATTCGCTCGCGAAGTGCTCTGCCGCCGTCACGTTTGAAGACGTCTACAAGTACTCCACGCTCCGCGCGGAGGAAGGAATCCACCGCTTTCGCTCGCGCTACAAGACCCTTTCGCTCTCGGTTGCCAACCACCCCTTGGCCACGCAGCCCTCGTACCTCAAGCCCTCGTACCCGATGCAGCAGGTCGGCGACTACACGTGGCAGGCGATCATCCGCCTCACCAACTCCGTCGACTTCGCCCTCACGGTATGGGGAGAAGGGGAGTACGACGAGCAGTTCGGCACCCTCAGCGAAAGCACGTTCCGGTGGGGCGAAATCGGCCAGGAGCCGACGGCCATCAACCCGCCGATGGCGGGCAACCTCTACCGCGTCGGGTCGTACGAGGTCCCGCCGTCCCGGTGGAATCCGACGCGGGTCCAGATCGACTACACCGGCTTCCTGATGTTCCGCTTCTGCACGACGAACGGCGCGTACCAGGTGCGGCGCGCGGCGTGGCAGGACTTCAACGCCTGGC
>CAMNLN010000301.1 GCA_946543025.1 uncultured Verrucomicrobiota bacterium | reverse complement strand
CAGAAGCGGTGCGACAAGACGCGCAACGAGGCGAAGAGCGACCCGAAGAAGCGTCCGGAGTTCGACGCGATGACGGCCCTCCTCGCCCATCTGGAGGGCGGCAAGCCCGTGCGCACGTTCCCGCGCGCGGAGGGCGACCCCATCCTGCCCGTGCTACGCGACCTGCATTTCCTCACCGACAAGAAGACCATCTACTGCGCCAACGTGGCGGAGGACGACCTTGCCGATCCTTCCGCGAATCCGCACGTGGCCGCGCTCAAGGCGTACGCCGACGCGCAGGGCTGCGAGATGGTGACCGTCTGCGCCCAGGTTGAGGCGGACCTCGCGGGCCTCTCCGACGAGGAGGCGAAGGAGTTCCTCTCCAGCTACGGCCTTTCCGAAAGCTCGCTCGACCGCACGATCAAGCTCGCCTACCACACGCTCGGGCTCGCCAGCTTCCTCACGGCCGGCCCGAAGGAGGTGCGCGCCTGGACGTTCCGGCGCGGCTGGAAGGCGCCGCAGTGCGCGGGCGTGATCCACACGGACTTCGAGAAGGGGTTCGTGCGCGCGCAGGTGATCGCGTTCGACGACTACGTGAAGCACAACGGCGAGGCGGGCGCGCGCGCGGCCGGCGCGTTGCGTCCGGAAGGACGCGACTACGAGATGCAGGACGGCGACGTGGTCGAGTTCCTGTTCAGCAAGTAATGTGCAGGTGCATGATGTTCGTCAAAAGGAGAATGGGATGGGAATGAAGAAACATCTTGCCGTCGCGCTGGGCCTCGGCATCGCCGCGTACGCCTGGGCAGATGGCGCGCAGGACCGCGCGACATGGGTTGACCGGATGCTGAAGATCGTCGCGCCGGTCGTCACCAACCTCGAGGCCGGGACGCTTCGCGCCAACATCCCGCGCAGGGAAGGGAACATGACCTCCCCGTTCACGGAGCTGGAGGCGTTCGGGCGCGTGATGACCGGCTTCGCGCCGTGGTTCGAGCTGCCGGACGACGACACGCCGGAGGGGCGGTTGCGCGCCGCTTGGCGGCCGCGCCTGCTGCGGGCCATCGGGAACGCGGTCGATCCGCAGTCGCCGGACTTCCTTGTGTTCGCCGCCGAGGATCCAGCGCGCAGGCGCCAACCTCTGGTCGACGCCGCGTTCTTCGCGCAAGGCCTCCTTCGCGCGCGGAAGGGGTTGTGGGAGCGGTTGCCCGAGAAGACGCGCCGTCAGACGGTAGACGCGCTCGTCTCTTCGCGCGCCACCCAGCCGTACGAGAACAACTGGCTGCTCTTCGCGGGCGAGATCGAGGCGTTCCTCCTGGAGGTCACGGGATCGTGCGACACGAGCCGGCTGCGGATGGGCGTCGACACGTTCGCGCACGCGTGGTATGCGGGCGACGGCTACTATTCGGACGGCCCGTACCTCGCCTTCGACGGCTACAATTCGTTCGTGATCCATCCGATGTTCTGGGAGATCGCGCAGACGATGGCGCGGCACGGGATCACGGGCGGCAAGGGCTACGTGGAGATGGCGCGGAAACGGTTGCGCCGCTTCGCCGACCTCCAGGAGCGCATGATCTCGCCGGAGGGGACTTTCCCCATGGCCGGACGTTCCATCTGCTACCGGTTCGGCGCGCTGCAGGGGTTGGCGCTGGCAGCCACTCTCGGTCCCGAGTTCCACCCCGCCTCGGACGGCGCGATCCGCGCGGCGATGACGGCGGTGCTCGTGCGGCAGACGCATCCGCGAAACTTCCGTCCGGACGGCTGGCTGGAGATCGGCTTCAACGGCGTGCAGCCGGATCTGGCAGAGCGCTACATCGGCTACGGGAGCGTCTATCTCTGCACGGCGTTTTTCCTGCCGCTGACGCTGCCGCCCGATTCGCCGTTCTGGACGGCGCAGGAGGAAGCCTGGACCTGCAAGGCGGGCTGGGACGGCCTGCCAGTCCGCATCGATCACGCGTTCAAGGAGCCGACTCCCCGATCTTCAAGCACGAAAGGAACTAAGCCATGAGAAAGACACAGTTGCTGCTGGCTGGAACGTTGGCCATGTTCGGTGCCGCGGCTGACATGGTGACGAACAGCTGGGTCGGCGCGGACGGCGGCAAGTGGAGCGTGGCCGCGAACTGGTCCGCGAACCACGTGCCGGACGGCAACGAGTACGTGATCTTCCCCGATACGGGCAGTTCCTACTCCGTCGAGGTGGACGGCGACTACGAGATCGGCTGCTTCTACGTGGACTACCGCCGCAAGGTGAACGGCGACTACGACATGAGCGGCGCGAATACGACCGTCGTCGACTTCACGCTCACCGGTACCGGCAAGGTGACCGCGACCGGCAACAACACCTCGCAGCACTGCGTGCGCATCAACCGCCGCCTCGTCATGGACGGGCCGACGCTCGACCTCACCGGACGAAGCGTCGTTCTCCTCATCTACAACGGCATGGTCGTGAAGGCGGGCTCGGCCTGCTATCTCACCTTCCTCACGCTGCACTGGAACAACACGTACCTGAACGTGGACGGCGGATTCGTCAACGTGTCCAGCCGTCTGCAGTACCGCCGCAGCGGGAGCGCCATTCGCCTTTCCGACGGCGCTTTCCTGTCGGCGGCAAGCCTGGTGACGGCTGGCGACGCCGCCGATCCGAGACTCGCCGTCACGGTGAACGGCGGCCTCATGACGATTGGCACTACGAAGATCGTATCGGGCTGCTCCCTGACGTTCAACGGCGGCGAATACAAATTCCGCGGCGAGACGACCATCGATGACGACGTCCCGATCGCGTTCAACGGCGGCACGAACTCGTTCTACGAGCCCTTGACCGATCCGACGCTTTTCCGCCGGTTCCTCATCGAGAACACGAACACGGTGGTACGGGCCATGAAGGGTTCTTCCGATGCGGTGCTTCCGACGGAATCCTGCACCATCTCCGCTCCGCTGGAAATTCCCGGCGGTGGATTGCGGTTCACGAACGCGATCGAGATTGCCGGCAGCCAGCCGCTGATGACGCGGATATTCTACAATTACATCCGCACCGATAACAATGTCCAGTCGGACTCGCCGACCATCCGCTTCCCGACGCTCGTGTTCGGTGACGCCTTCCCGTTCACGTCGGGCGACGGGCGCGCGTTGTACGTTGAAGGCCCCACGACGTTCCGCTCGACGGGCAACTGGACGGCGCGTCCCGGACGCACGTCCTATCCGGTCGTATCCGGCCCGATCACCATCGACACGCGCGACTGGTACGACGAATCGGTCACGCACACCGTCACCTACGCGCTCGGCACGTACGCGGACGCGTCGCTCGTCGTGACGGGCGGCGGTACCGTCAACCTCGTCCAGCAGCGAGTCGTGAACGCGCATCCGTTCAACAGCGTGACGGTGGAGGCGAACACGACGCTCAACCTCACGAACACGACCGATTCCACCGATACGCCCCTTACGACCGACTCGTTCACGCTCGGCCCCAACGCCACGCTGAACGTGGCCATCGGCGGCTACGGGAGCAACACCAACGCCCTCTATGCCGCGAAGTGGAACGTCGACCCCACGGCGCGCATCAACGTGATCGTGCCAAGCACCTTTGCCGGCGGCGCGGTGCCGGTGCTGGTGGACACGGGGTCGAACGACATGGCCGACCTGTCTGACCGCATCACGGTGTCGGGCGCGTCGGCTGGCGGCAGTCTCGTCCGCGCGGGCGGAAGTCTCGTGTTCGTGCGCAAGGTCGTCACGGCGGCAGACGGCACGTACCCGTACGAATGGACGGGTGCGGGCTCGTCGGCGAAATGGACTGTCGCCGCAAACTGGTACGGCGGCGTCGCGCCGCCAGAGCATCAGGTTTGCGTGTTCGGCGCCATGGATTCGGTAACGGCGAGTTCGTTCGACAAGTTCACGCCGGCCGGCTCGACGACTGGTAGTATTCTGTTCCGCGACACGGCGACAAGTTCCTTTACGATCAGCGGGCCCACGCTCACCTACAGCGATCAAAATGCGAGCGTCGTTTCCTATTCCGCCTTGCCGCAATATATCGCGAACATTTCACGTTCGACTGGCAACATCACGTTCACCGCAGGGGGAGTGGGGCCGCTCGTGTTTGCCGGAGGATTCGCCAGCAAGGCGGAAAACAAGGTCATGAACATCTACGGCGACGTGCGGACGACCGCGTCGAACGCGCAATGGCCGGTTCTTAAGCTTGCGGGCCTTCGTTCGGTCAAGCCGTGGATGACGCGCCTCTTCGTCGCCGGCGGCGATCTGACGTTCACGAACCAGATTTACACGCTCACGACCGCCGACGCCAGCCTGCGCGTCGCGGCGGGCGCGAAGCTCACGTTCAAGAACGGCACGGCATCGTCGAAGTACCAGTGGACGGCCAAGCCCGCGCGCATCGTGCTAGACGGCACGCTCGATCTCCAGGCACCCTTCGTCGGCGGCGCGGACCAGTCCTACGGCGGCG
>CAMNLN010000300.1 GCA_946543025.1 uncultured Verrucomicrobiota bacterium | reverse complement strand
CATGACGGCGGCTTTCTTTACGCGCTGGACGGACATGTGTATACGGGCAATTACAAGACATACGACGATCCGGAACCGACGACAAACCTTGTCGAAGTGACGGGCGAAGGATCCTGGATGAGCTTCCAGCACTTCTACAACGACAACAAGAACAACGGCATGGTGACGACGTTCCGCATCGCGGACGGCGGCACGGTGGAGATGCGCAACTTCGTGAACAGCGCGAAGGGCGAGCTGCATCTGGTCGTGGACGGCGGCGTCTGGCGGCACCGCAACCACAACAACGCGACGCCGCACTTCCCCTCGTCGATGACGAGCGTCAAGGTGGGGCCGGGCGGTTTCTACACCTATTTCAACAACGGCGCGGAGGATTATCCCGTCATCTGGGAGAAGGGGATCGAGCCGCTGGACGACAGCGGGACGGACGGCGGCCTACACATCACGCAGGGCAGTGGCGCGATGCCGCCCCTGCGGATCAACGCGGCGAACACGTACTGCGGGCCGACGGAGATCACCTTTACGCGCGTGTACCTCGGCAAGGACGGCAAGCTGCCCTCCGGCACGGCGCTCACGGTCTCCAGCAACAACGGCGGACTCATCATCACGAACGGCGTGCAGACGGTCGGGTCGTTCACCTTCGGCCACGACACGACCACCTATTCGCCCATCCTCGGCTTCGGGCCGGGCAGCCGCCTGGACGTGACGGGCGAGACGCATGTCGGCACGACCGTCTCCGCGCCGAAGCTCCACCTGTTCGAAAAGCAGGGCGGTACGGACGGCCTTTCGTCCCCCGGCACATACACGTACGTCACGGCGCGCGCCGAGGACGCGCGCGACCTCCAGCAGATGGCGCAGAAATTCACGTTCCCGCTCAAGCCAGACGGCGTGGACTACACGTGCTTCGTGGACATGGAGGGCGACCGCGCGCTCCTGAAGGTGGCTGTGACGCCGGCGGGTACGCCGGCGACGATCGGCAACGTGCTCGTCGTGCCGTCCGATCCGGCGACGACGAATTCGCCGTCTGCTGCCGACGTGGCGGCGGCCAAGGCCATCATCTCCAATCCGGCCTACCCGGATAACGGGACGGTCGAGCTGGGGGCGCTCACGGGTTTCGCCGCGGGCGGTACGCTGACCGCCTGGGGCGGCTTCACGCGTGTCTCGGACCTCTCGTTCATGCAGTCCGAGGCGAATCTCGTGCTGGGATTCGGGACGCTCGTCTACACGGGGCCGTCCGCGGAAATCCCCGGCCTGACGATTGACACCCAGGCCAGCCGGTCGAGCGTCCTCAGCATCGCCGAGACGAACACGACGCTCTCCATCCGGTCGCTGAACGCGATCCAGGGAAGCCTCTCGAAGATGGGGCCGGGCACGCTGCACTTCGCCGGCACGGGCGAGATCCTGCTGCCGCACAACTCGAAGGACAACGGCAGCGTCAACGGGATGACTTCTGCGGGTGTTGGTCCGGGATCGGGCTTCCGCTACTTCAACGTCAACGAGGGCAAGGTCGTGATCGGCACCGTCGGCGACCCTGCGGACGCGCCGACCGTGGTCTCGACGGGCGACTTCAGCGTGGGCTCGCAGTCGCACCGCATCGGGCAGGGCGTCCAGACGACGGGCGAGCTCGTGATGAACAACGGCGTGCTCGACATCGACACCATCCTCTACATTGGCTACTACTCGGGTCGCTACTCCGACTGCCCCGACATCCATCTCCACCCCACCGTCACGCAGAACGGCGGCGAGCTGGCCTACACGACGCTCCGCATGGGGCACGCCAACACCTCCTACTACCAGACGGCCTCGCCGAACCTCTTCATCCACGCCGGGACGAACACCTGCCGCGGCACGGGGGCGGTCGGCTACTCGGTGGTGCCGCTCGCGGACACCTACCGCGCGACCGTCGTGATCGACGGCACGGGCGTGATGCGCGTGGGGAACAACCTTGGCCTCGGCTGGACGGACAATGCGGCCGGCGCGGATCTGACGGTGACGGGCAACGGACGGCTGGAGGTGAGCAATATCCTCTACCTCGCCTACAAGAACACGCGCGAGACGAACACGTTCCACCTTTCCGGGAACGGCGTGGTGCGCGCCCGGAGCATCACCGGAAACGACGACTCGTTCGCGTATCCCGTGCACGCCTGGTTCGACGGCGGCACCGTCGAGAGCCTCGTGAACGCGACGGCCAACTCGTATATCCGCTACCTGCGGCACGCCTACGTCGGCGCGGGCGGCCTGAACGTGGACCTTTCGCACCAGTCGGAGCTGGACGGCCCAACGACCTACTGGCTTCTCATCCAGCAGGCGTTCGAGCACGACCCCGACCTGGGCGAGACGCCCGACGGCGGGCTCACGTTTTCCGGCGCCGGCACGGTGTCACTCGGCGTCGGCTTCGAGGACAGCACCTTCACGGGCAGGCTCCGCCTGAGGGACGGCGCGCGCGCGGTGATCGCAGCCGGGTACACGGCGCCGTTCGCGCTTGACGTCGGACCGGGTGCGCGCCTGTTCGACTACGATGGCACGAGCAACGTCGTGAAGAATCTGGTGCTCGGCGAGGCGGGCGCGACGGAACCCGTAGTCATCGAGATTGAACGCGAGACGGGCAGCTACGGCATTGTTGTCACCGATTCGCTCTCCATCCTCTCGCCCGTTGCCGTGACCACGCACGCCGGCACGCACGACCTCTCCCCCGTGGTGGCGCCCGGCACGTACACCGCGCTCGTGTACAGCGCGTCGAACGCGGACGTGGACCTGACGAAGTTCGTCCTGCCCGCCGAGGCGGCGCAGACGACGACGATCTCGGCCAGGGCGGCGACGGTGGAGGACGGCGGCGCGTACGACGGCATGAAGGCCGTGGTGGTGACGATCGCCGGCGCGAGCGGCTCGGCGAACGGCAACGCATGGGCGTCCGTCACGGACGGCGGCGACTGGAGCGACGCGTCGAACTGGTCGAACGCGACGGCCGGCGCGCCGAACGGGCCGTGGGAGCAGGCGACGTTCAACCCCGCGACGAAAGCCGGCGTGGCCGTGACGCTCGACGAGGCGGTGACGCTCGGCGGCCTCACGTTCAACGCGGGCGGCGCGTCGTACGGCTACGTGCTCTCCGGACAGGGTCTCACGCTCGACAACGGCGCGCAGACGGCCGTGATGGCGAACGCGAGCGGCACGAACACGGTCGCGTCCGCCCTCGCGCTCGCCTCGTCCGCGCAGCTCCAGACGACGGCCGGAAACGAGCTGCGGATCGCGGGCGGCGTGTCGGGCGCGGGCGATCTCGGCGTCAACACGCACGTGGAGACGGGCGCCGGTCAGGTGAACCTGAAGGTCAATTCCGGCTACACGGGCAAGATCACGACGGGCAGCGGGCGCGTGGTGATGGACGACTTCTCGGCGCTCTCCTCCGCCGACCAGCTGACGATCGGCCCCGGCACGCTGCTCTACACGGGGCCGGACGCGACGATTCCCGGACTCGTCTTCAGCGCGGGCTTGCATCCCGGCATCATCGAACATGAGTCGGAACTGACCGTAGATTCGCTCACGGTGAGCGGCACGAGCGCGTTCCTGAAACTTGGCACGGGCACGATGCGCTTCCACGGCACGAGCACGCTGTCGCCGAACGTCACCTCGAACCGCATCAGTGCGACGACCGGTCGCTCCGCCAACGGCGATGCGCCGAAAAGCGGCATTATGCCGTTCGCCGTCGGGCTCGGCACGTTCGTGATGGGCGAGCTGGATGATCCCGAGAACGCGCCGACGATCTCCTGCGGCACCTGCGCGGTCGGTGTGCCGACCACGACGGGCAACGTGACGTTCGAGCTGAACAACGGCGTCATCGCGGGGACGGGCGAGTTCTACCTCGGCTACTATGCGCCGAACAGCACCTACACGCTCACCTACCGCCAGAACGGGGGCACTCTGCGGGTGGGGAGCAGCTTCCATACCCCCTATTGGCTGAAGTCGAAGCAGAAGACGCATGCGCTGATTGAGATCAACGGCGGCACGGCCTGGGTGAAGAGCCAGCTCTATCTGGGACGCAGCACGGCGTCCAGCCCTGCGAGCCAGACATGCCGTTTCGTGATGAACGGCGGCAGCTTCGCCACGGCGGGCAACATGCACTTCGCCTACTCGAACAGCACAAACAGGGCGTACGTGGACCTGAACGGCGGCGTCCTCACATGCAGCAACACGCTCTACGCGGCCTACAATAGCGGCAACGACGTGACGGTGCGCCTAAACCCGAACGGCATGTTCCGCTGCAACGCCTATTCACCGACCGTCGGGAACTCGGTCACGCGCTTCTACGGCAACGGCGGCACGTTCCGTCCGCTCTGCCGCAAGGCGGCGGCGGAGACGATGGCGGCGAACATCTTCACCTACCTCTACTCTTCCACGAACGGACTCGTGGTGGATACCTCCGAGACGTTGAACGGCGCGC
>CAMNLN010000299.1 GCA_946543025.1 uncultured Verrucomicrobiota bacterium | reverse complement strand
AGTACTTCTTCACGAGGTCGAAGTTCGCCTGGCTCTGCCAGTCGATCAGGTCGCCCGTGTGCAGCACGTAGTCGACGTTCTCCTTCGCCCACGCGAGCGAGTCGCGCAACGCCTCCTCCTGGCGTCCGCCGAACGTGCGCGTGCGCCGCTCCTTCGACCTGAGCTTGCCGGCGGCGTCCGCCTCGTCCGGATACGCCTCGGTGAGATGCGTGTCCGAGATATGGAGGATCGAGAACGGCGCCGTCGCGCCCGCCGAGACGTGCTGGTAGGCGAGCTGCAGACGCTCGAACCTGCCGCGTTCGGGGAACACGGCGGGGTTGTCCGCGAACGACGGGAGCCGCGACACGGCCACGAGGCCGCCGACGCCCGTCAGGAAGTTTCTACGCGAGATATCCATGGAAAGATTGGTTGAAAGTTGAACGTTGAGGGCAGGGAACTAGGCCTTGAGCCATTCCGACGCGATCGGCTTGCCGCGCGCGCCAAAGCAGTTGACGGGCGTCACCGTGAAGCGAACCTCGCCCGCGCCCAGCTCGTCGAGGGCAAACCTGCAGTGGGGCGACACCTTCACGTTCGGGTGGGCCAGGGAATGGTTGAACCCAAGCGGCGCGATCAGCTTGCTCTTCTTCGCGCCGTCCTTCGTCTCGGCGACGAACTCGACCTTGAAGAGCCGCGCGTCCTTGTCCGCGACCACCGGCGGCACAGTCACCGTGAACGCGTCCTTCTGGACGGACGGGATCGACTCCTTGCCGTTGCGCGACTTGCCGCCGCGCGTCTTGAACTTGACGCGCGACACCTTCACCTTCGCGTCCGCCGGGAACTCCGGCGCACGGAACTTCTTCGCGTGCTCGGCGAATGCGAACGGCCTCGACTCCGCCGCCGGGAGCGGCATCACCCAGTCGTCGCCCACGTCGAGGTCGGACAGGAACTCGCGCCGCTTGACGACGATGCAGTCGTCGTAGACGCTCCACAGCATCCCCTGGCGGCAGTCGCCGGGCGGGAACCTCCCCATCATCTTTCCGGCGTCGATCTTCCATGCGTCGCGGCCGGTCGCGACCGTGTTCTCGTAGCCGACCGGCGGATGCTCGTCGTACTCCATGCCCGTGTAGCGGAGCGAGCTCGTGCCGACGGAGGTGAACGCGCCCTGCCAGATCGACCGCTCGTCCGTGAGCGAGTAGTGCGAGTGCCCCGAGAACGCCACCGCGTTCGGGAACGCCGAGAGCGCCTTCGTCACCTTGCCGCTGTCGTGCCCCCACGCCCACGGGCCGTAGCACGTGTCCTTGGGATGCGGGTGCTGCACGTAGAAGAACGGCAGCCCGGACTTGAGCGAGCCGCCCTTCGCGTCGAGAAACGCCTGCAGCTCCGCGCCGAAGTCGCAGGAACCGTACTTGGTCTCCATGCCTTTCCCGTCGTCCCAGTGCTGGCCGAGGAAGGTGTAGCCGTTGATCTGCTTGCAGTAGAAACGCGAATAGTCTTCGTTGAAGATGCGCTTCCAGCGGGTGGCGAAGTCGGAACGGAGGACGTGCTTCACGCGCTCGTCCATGTCGGGATAGCGTTTCGCCGCATGGTCGCCGTAAAGGTATCCGTGGTAATCGTGGTTACCCATCACGAACACCTTCTCGATGGGGCGTCCGTCGGGATACTTGTCGCCGGGGAACACGGCGTACCACGCCTGCGCGACGGCCTCCATCTGCTCGACCATGCCGTTGTCCGCCATGTCGCCCGCGATCAACACCGCGTCGACGTTCTGGTCGCGGAACCATTCGAGCGTATGCTTGAAGGTGAGGTTGTTGCCCCAGGCGGACATCTTCTCGTCCGCGCCGACCTTCGTGATGTGGATGTCCGAGACGACACCGAAGCGCACGTTCAGCTTGCCGCCCGCCTTGAATCCGGCGGCAGCGAAGAAGCGGTTGCCGCCGAACGCGCCCAGCGCGCCCGCGCACCCGCCGATAAAGAAGTTCCTGCGTGTGATGTTCATGGATTTAACCTTTCAATACCTTAGTTTTCTTCCCGCCTGATGACGCGCTTGGCCTTGCCTTCGTTGCGCGGGAGCGCGCCGACGGGGAACACCTCGCCCTTCGGCAGGAAGCCGAGGCGCTCGCGCAGGTGCTTGGCCACCATGTGTCCCGTCACGCCCGGCTCCGCCTCCACGTTGATCGTCACGTCCGTGATGCCCTGGCGAGTCTCGAGGATGATCTGGAACTCGTCCTTGACGCCGGGAATCTCCATGAGCGCCTGTTCCACCTGGCGCGGATAGAAATTGACGCCCTTGACGATGAGCATGTCGTCCGTGCGGCCCGTGATGCGGTCGAGGCGCAGGTGCGTACGTCCGCAGGCGCATTTCTCGCGGCTGACGATGCGCGAGATGTCGTGCGTGCGGTAGCGGAGGATCGGCATCGCCTCGCGCGTGAGCGACGTGAAGACGACCTCGCCGTACTCGCCGTCAGGCACAGGCGCGCCGGTGACGGGGTCGACGATCTCGGTGATGTACTGGTCCTCCCACACGTGGAGGCCGCAGTGCGCGGAGCAGTCCTGGCCCGTCGTGCCGATGCCGCCCGTCTCCGTCATGCCGTAGATGTCGAAGCACTCGATGTGCAGGCGTTCCTCGATGCGCTTGCGCATCTCGTCCGAGAACGTCTCGCTGCCGAAGATGCCCACGCGGATCGACGGGATGTCATGGTTCCCGGAGGGGTCTGCGTCCAGCTTCTCGATGATGCGCGGCACGTAGCTGACGACGGAGCAGAAGCCCTTCACGTGGAAGTCGCGCATGAGCTTGATCTGGCGCTCCGTGTTGCCGCTCGAGGCCGGCACGCAGAAGAGGCCCGCCTTGCGGCAGCCGTGATAGCAGCCGAACCCGCCGTTGAAGAGGCCGAACGTCGGCATGATCTGGAAGGCGTCGCCCGCCTCCAGCCCCGCCATCGTGAAGCAGCGCGCCATGCAGTCGGCCCACTGGTTCAGGTCGTTCTTCGTGTAGGCCATCACCACGGGCGTGCCCGTGGAGCCGGAGGACTGGTGGAACTCGCGCAGGTCCGCGCGCGGCACCGTGCTCATCTCCAGCGGGTAGGCGTCCCGGAAGTCGTCCTTCGTGAGGAACGGCAGCTTCGCGAGGTCGTCCAGCGACTTCACGTCCTCCGGGTTCCCGAACCCGCGCGAAAGGAGCAGCTTGCGGCTCCATTCGTTCGACCACACGCGCTTGAGGGATTTCTGCAACCCCTTCAGCTGAACGTCCGCGAGCTGGTCGCGGCTCATCGTCTCAACTTCTCTGTTCCAGAATTTCATGGCAAGATTATACCAAACCCTTTCTCGGTCGCGCTAGACCTTCTTCCAGACGTTGCCCTGCTCGGAGGAGTCGCACACGGCGTTGATGAACCGCATGCCGCGCACGCCGTCGAGGACACCCGGGAAATCGAGCTCCAGCGCCGTCGGTTTCCGCTTCGCCTGCCGCGCGCGGATGGTGTCGCAGAAGTTGCGGTAGTTGTTCGCGAACGCCTCCAGGAACGCCTCGGGATGCCCGCTCGGCGTACGCGTGCAGCGCACGGCGGAAGGTGACTTCGTCCCCACGTAGGCGTTGCCGCGCTTCCACACCTGCTCCGGCGCCTCCTGGTCGAACACGCGCAGGTAGTTCGGGTTCTCCTGGTACCATGCGAGCGCCTTCTTTTCGCCGTACACCCAGATGTGGAGGTCGTTCTCCTCGCCCGGCGCGATCTGCGAAGAAGTAAGCACCCCCTTCGCGCCCTTCTCCATGTGGAAGAGCACGTTGCCGTCGTCGTCGAGCTTGCGCCCGCGCACGAAGATCGTGAGGTCGGCCAGCACTTCCGTGATCCTGAGGCCCGTGACGAACTCGGCGAGGTTTGCGGCGTGCGTGCCGATGTCGCCCATGCAGCCCGCGCGCCCGGACCTCTTCGGGTCGGTGCGCCACGAGGCCTGCATGTTCTCCCTGCCCGTCAGCTTGAAGAGCCAGCCTTGCGGGTACTGCACCACCACCTTGCGGATCTTTCCGAGGTCCCCCGCCTTCACCATGTCGCGCGCGAGCTTCACCATCGGATAGCCCGTGTACGTATGCATGAGGCCAAACGTGAGCTTCGTCTTCTTCACGAGCGCATCCAGCTCCTCCGCCTCGGCGACGGTAAGCGTCATCGGCTTCTCGCACATCACGTTGAACCCGGCCTCCAGGCACGCCTTCGCGATGGGGAAGTGCGTGTGGTTGGGCGTGCACACCGAGACGAAGTCGATGCGCTCCTCCTTCGGGAGCGCGAGCTCGCCCGCGATCATGTCCTTGTACGTGCGATAGACGCGCCGCGGGTCCAGCCCGAGGTTACGCCCTTGCTCCAGGGACTTCTCGGGATCGACGTCGAACGCGCCGGCCACGATGTCCGCGCCGCCGTCCAGCCGCGCCGCCTTGCGGTGCACCTCGCCGATGAACGCGCCGATGCCGCCGCCAACCAT
>CAMNLN010000298.1 GCA_946543025.1 uncultured Verrucomicrobiota bacterium | reverse complement strand
CGCATCAAGGACATGATGGCGTGGGACGCCGTGGAGAAGTCGCAGATGGCCGTCGCGAGCGGCATGCCCTGCACCTACCGCACGTTCTTTGTCACCGAGGGCGTTGCCAGAGATCTGGCGAAAACCTATCAGACGAAAGACGCGCTCTGCCGGGCACTCGAAGAAACCGCGCGCATCCCGCTCGGCGCGCGCGCGTTCGCGAACTACTGGGGCAATCCCGGCAGCGCGTTCGACCCGGAAAGATATCCCCTCCGGTACCACGAGCGCAGAATCGCCGAAAAAGAGAACTCGGCCACGACCAAGACGCCGCCCTGGCTCGCGTGGACAGGTGAAAACCAAATGGAGACCGTTCCCGCGATGGCACCAGGAAAGAGCGCGTTCGTCGTGACGGGCGATCCTTCGCGCAACAAGTCGCTCTGCGTTCCTGGCGGCGGCTTCGCGACGATCAAGATCTTGCTTCCGAAGGCATGGGACACGCTGATGGCCGAACGCGGCTACAAGCCGCTCGCGGAATTCCGCCTCGCAACCGATCTCACGCCGGACACGCCTCCCGCGGCATCCCGCGATCCCTCGCGCCGCCGTCCGCCATCGCATTCCGGCGCGCGGGGCGACTTCAACCGCGACTTCCGCCGCCGGGGATACCGCTGAACGGCAGAGGAAAATGGTATAATGCCGCCAACGCATGAGACCCGACCTGGAAGCCCTTGCACGCGAGCTCGACGATCTCGGCAAGACGCCGGCCCGACGCGAACTGGATGTGCCGCCTGACTTCGGCGGCACGGATTGGCGGCTGTTGCGGCCGATCGGACGAGGCACGATGGGAACGGTCTACGAGGCCGAGCAGATTTCCCTCGCACGCAAAGTCGCGATCAAGGTGTTGCCTGCCGAGGTCTCGTCCAGCCCTTCGCGCCGCGCCCGTTTCCTTCGCGAGGCCAAGACGCTCGCGATGCTGCACCACCCGAACATCGTCAAGGTCTACGCGGCGGGCACGACGGGCGACCGGCTTTTCTACGCGATGGACCTGATACGCGGAACCGATCTCCGAGCCGTGAAGCCGGCGGGCGCGGATGACGTGGCCATCCTGGGGCTTTCCGCCGCCCAGGCCCTTGCCTATGCCCACCGCTGCGGCGTGATCCACCAGGACGTGAAACCGGCCAACCTCCTGGTGGACGGAGAAGGGAACCTGCATCTGGCGGATTTCGGTATTGCCGCGCTGCTGCAAGGCGCAGACCATGTGAACGCCAACGGCGGCACTCGGCGCTACATGGCGCCCGAGATGAGGGACGGCCGCGGCATCGCATCGCCCGCGAGCGACCAGTACGCCCTCGGCGTGACGCTGAAAGAGGTGGCGGACGGCGCGAAGGACAACCGCATCCCACCCGAGCTGGCGGCGATCTTCAAAAAGATGACGGCAGACGCCCCCAACGCCCGCTACCCGGACATGGAAGCCGTCGTCGACGACCTGCACAGATTTCTCCGACACGAACCCGTACTGGCGCAACCGCCATCCCCCTTTCGGCGACTTGTCCTCTGGACGAGGCGCAATCCGGCCGCGGCGACCGGCGCGGCCGTCGCGACCGTGTGCCTTGTCGGATTCATCCTGGCACTGGCCTTTGGTTTCATCCAGGCCCGGCGCGCGCTCGCGCAAACCGAGGCGGAGGCCGCGCGCGCGGCGCAGGCGCTGGCGGAGGCCCTGACGATCACTGACATCAACGAAGCCGACAAGCGCGACGGCGAACTGCAACGGGCGCTCTCTGCGGCTCAAGAACTTGCAGACCGTTTCCCATCCAACGCCAACATCGCGGCCGCCGTCGAGCAGCTCAAGAAGGCGCGCGAAAACCACGCCCGTTTCCAGAAGCGCCGCGGCGGGACGAGCCGCCGTCCGTTCCGCCGCCTTCCGCCCAAGCGGCCGACAGACGATTGACAGACACCCACCGCCTGCGGTTTTCCCTTTTTACGGGCCTATGCGTTCTTGTGGCAGGCCTCACGCGCGTCACGGAGCCCGGGCGAAGGGACTACACCCGAATGCCTTATGGGTCGATGCCAGCTGGTACCAACGCGCTGACCAGCGTACGCCGGCAGGCGATCCCGTCACCTGGTATTCCGGCACGGGCGATTGGACGCCAGACCCCGCGCGCTTTCCACTTGGTTTCAAGCCGATAGCCGACGAGCTGGCGAAAGAAGCGGCCAGGCTGGTGCTCTGGTATGAGCCCGAACGCATTGCCAAGGGGAACTCGTTCTATCCCCATGCCGCCCGCTATTTGGCCCCGTGCGATTCCTACGACATCATGCGCTACGATCTGTCTCGGCCGGACACAGTCTCCTTTCTCGCCGATGTCATCGGCGCATCCGTCGTCTCCAACAATGTCATGTTCTTCCGACAAGACATGAACGGTCCTGCTCCACTCCTCTTCTGGCAGGCGATCGATGCGGCGCGCGCGGACGGACGAAAGGGCTTGGCCGAGAATCTCTCCGTGCAGGGTGAATTCAAGCTGTGGAACGAACTGCGGCGGCGGCCCGGACTGCTCTTCGACACATGCGCCGCAGGCGGACGGAGAAACGATCTTTCGACCCTGCGCTTTCCATCCGTTCCGCTTCATTTCACCGATACCGGCTACACGAACTACGTCGAGAAGCTTCGCTACAACCACATGCTCAACGAATGGCTGTTCTACCGCAAGAACATCTCCTGCTTCTTCCACGACAGAAAGGACAAGGCCATCAATCGCCGGAAGGCCATTATCGACCTTGCGCAGATGCATACCGTTCGTTCAGACCATTACCTGCTGCCGGAACCATGGCATTCCCGTGAAGAAGACCGGTTGATCGCCGTGTGGCGCAAATGCGCCCCGCTCATGATCGACGGCGACTACTATCTCCTCACGCCGGAAGTGTTCGGCGATGACACGTGGTGGACGACGCAATTCCACGATCCGAAGACCGGACGCGGCTTCCTGCAGCTCGTCCGCAACCCTGCGAACAAGGAAGAGACACGCACATTCCGTCTTAGGGGGATGCGCCCCGGCATTCGGCTTCGGTGCGAGGATCTGTTCTCTGGTCTGTCGTACGAGGCGGACTCGCAAGATCCGATCTCGGTTGCATTGCCGCCGGATTCCGCTACGATTCTCTATTACGAGAAGCAGAAATCAAACGATGCCGCAGCATTAAGATAGTTTTTTGAGGGACATGTCATTTGCCAGCGGCCAGGACCGAAATCCGCCCGCTCTTCTTGTCGATCTGTAAGATCCGCTGACACATCAAGGTACTGATAATCGGCCCGATGTCCGGCTGCGGAATGTGATATGACACCTTCATCACCATCTGCAGCCCTTTGGCGTCAAGCACCTTGAGATGTCCGCGCCTCAGATCGGCAGCAAGTACCAGCACCATTTCGCGGCGGTACGCCTTGCCGGCCGAGACTGTTGGCAACAGGAGCCCGTCGTTCGGGACAAGGGTCTCAAACTCGCTTTTGTCATACCATACCGCCCGGCATTTCCCGCACACGTCGATCTCGACCTGCCGTTTGCCTGACGACACTTTTAGAAGACTCATTGACGAGCCGCAGTCCGGGCACACGCATCCCGGTTGCTCATGCAGCCGAGCAGCCTCAAGCATTTTCTCAAGTCCGTCAGCGGAAAAGGTCTTGCCAAGGACAGACAATTTTATAGTCACCCCACCGCACTTCGAGCATGTCCGGCACTTCTGGTTTGACTTCGTCCTAGAAGCGACCAATTGCCCGCCGCAACGCGGACATGTGGCATGTGGGGTATTTTGCCCGTTAGCCGTGGCGGGTTTCTTTGCAATCGATATCTCAAAAAAATCCGTACACGCCGTCCTGAAACTTCTCGGCGTCTTGCTGCCGCCCATTCCATAGACAGACTTCCCTCCTTCTCGAATCTTGGCGGCCAGCGCGGTGAAATCGCTGTCGCTCGAGACAATAAAGATCCCTTGACATGGACTCTTGTAGAGAAACTCCATCGCGTCGATCACGAGCGCAATGTCGGAAACGTTCTTCGCAGCCACATTGCTTGTCTGGGGACGTGCGACGATGCCGTATTCACGCTGCGCGTTCACCCAACCGCTGTTGGACGCGAAGCAGTTCACCATACCGTATGCGCGCCTGGCGATTGGCTCTCCGATGGAACACGCCTTGCGGAATATCTCACCGGCCGACGATGGACTGATGTTATCCGCGTCAATGAGAACGGCTATCGATTTCTTTTCCATGGTCTCGCACCTAATTCTTCACTCTTGACGAATCCGCAAATCGCAGCAAAATTGAAAAGCAGAAAGGAAAGTAGTGATTTTGATTATATAATATTTTTGTGCGGCACACAAGCACCTCCGCGACTATATTATTTGCGTAGCGCATCTGAACGACCCTCCATTCTTAAAAACGGATCTCCTTTCTTCAAAGTATTTTTGACAAGTGCTGATCATCTTTCAACAAACATCAATTCATGCTTGAACATAAGATTTCATACGCACCGTAATCTCATTTT
>CAMNLN010000297.1 GCA_946543025.1 uncultured Verrucomicrobiota bacterium | reverse complement strand
GGACGCCGTTCAGCTGCCCGACGATCTTCTTCAGCCTGAGCTGAAGCGCCGTCACGTCTTCCACGCATTTTCTCATCGAATCTTCCTTCCTGTGGTTTCGGCTGCAGATTGTACCATACCCCCGTAGGGTATGTCAAGGGGCGTTTCGTGCGCGCTTTCCTTGTCCAGATCAGGTCAGGCGTTTCGCCGTCCCGTGTGATGGAAGTACTCGATCTTGCGCGGAGGACCATCTTGCGAACATAACCCAATAGTCATCTTGCGGTGAGGCGGCGGTCATCTTGATGCGGCATACTACTTGCCGTCATGAGAAACCATCGTATCATTCTGTCATTGTGCGTCCTTCTGGGGATTCGCCTTCTCATTATGGCTACGACACCTGTGTTCGAACCGAGCGAAGCGCGCTATGCGGCCATATCCGCAAACATGGCGCGCACCGGCGACTGGTTCGCGCCGAGCTTCACCTACGAAGGGACCTATCAGCGATTCGCAGGCAAGCCGCCGCTTGTCTTCCAGGCTGCTGCCGCGTGTTGCAGGGTGCTTGGCGTGAATGAGCTTGCCGTGCGGCTTGTCCCTTTCCTCTCGTTTCTCCTGCTGCTGGTTATTGTCTATTATGCCGTTTCGATCGGCGCATCCAGTAGGGGGGCATTGTTGGCGACAGGCCTTTGTGCAACCTCCGTCGCCCTCTATGCCACGGTCGGGTTCTGCATGACGGACTCGTCGCTTGTCTGCTGCGTTGCGGGGGGCCTCCTGCTCTATTGGCGACTTGAGGGCATGGAAGGCCGAAAGCCCATGCTCTTCACCAGCCTCGCCATCTGCGCGTTGCTAGGCGTCGGAACGCTTGTAAAGGGCCCCGTCGCACTCGCGCTATTCGGGCTGCCCGTATTGTCAGACGCCGTCATCAACAGGCGATGGAAGCCCCTGCTATCTGCGGATTGGATCTGGGGTGCTGTTCTTTTCCTGTTCATCACAGTGCCATACTTCTGGGCGGTGGAGACACATCAGCCAGGGTTCCTGCGGTATTTCTTCATCAATGAGAACGTGATGCGTTTTCTTGTCCGCGACTATGGGGACAAGTATGGCGCCGGACGCGAGACGTTTCGCGGCATGGCAGCGATCTGGGCACTGGTCGTGACGCTTCCTTGGTCTCTCTTCATGATCTTTCGCCGCCCGTCGGATTGGCGGCGTGCCAAGCCGTTCGGGTCTTTTCTCCTTTTGTCCGCGATCGTGATAACGCTTTTCTGGTGTCTGACCAGTCGCGTGCCCATCGCGTATCTTCTGCCGGTTGTGCCCCTCTTTGCGGCGTACTTGTCAACAGAGGGCGTGAAATTGGGGATCAGCCGCCATGTCCTCTCGCGGCTGATGCCGTGGGCGGCAGCCGCCGCGGTCCTGGTTCTTTCGGCCGTGATCGCCGCGGTGTGGATCTGCAATCCCCAAAAGATGCCGGGGCGCGCCGCCGGACCGAAGGTCAGCGACCATTGCTTCTCGTACGAATTCTACCACGCGCCATGGGGGAAAGGAGCGCCGAAAAGATGACAACGCTTGCCATCGTCGTTCCATGCCATAACGAGGAACGGCGGCTGAACCAGTCCGCCTTCGTTGAAACCGTCGAGAAATGGCCCTGGATTTCGTTTTGCTTCGTTGACGATGGATCTACGGACTCGACGGCAGAGAAACTTGCCCACATGGTGAACCTCTGTCCGGCATTTCACGCAATCTACCTGCCTGCCAACATGGGCAAGGGCGAGGCCGTGCGCACGGGCATGAACCATCTCTGCACGAACACGCACGCCGACTTCGTCGGCTTCTGGGATGCCGACCTCGCGACCCCTCTTTGCGAGATTCCGCGCTTCATGCGCATCTTCGAGGAATCCCCGACTGCAAAAGCCGTGATCGGATCGCGTTGGCCCCATCTTGGCTCTTGCATACGGCGAACCGCGCGACGTGGCCTTGCCGGGAACATCGCCAAGTTTATCATCCGGCGGATCCTCGACGCGCCGGTTTGGGATACGCAATGCGGGGCGAAGGTGTTCTCTCGGGAGGTCGCCGAGGAGATATTTCACGATCGTTTCCGCACACGCTGGCTCTTCGATGTGGAGTTGCTGATGCGCCTTGGGAAAAGGTTGAAAACCGATGTTCACGAGTGCCCGTTGGATACCTGGTTCGACGTACCCGGCTCCAAGGTCGGCCTGCGCACGGTCGGCGAACTTCTCACGTTCCCTGTCCTCCGCCTCATGCATTTGCTATAATAACCTTAAAACGCACGGCATCTTTAATCATGCACATACTCATCATCGAGGACGACAAGAAAACGGCCGAGTTCATCGCGGGCGCGTTCAGGCAATCCGGCTACATCACGACTCTCTGCACGGACGGCGAAGAGGGCGCTGCGGCGGCTTTGCATGGAGAATACGATGCGGCTGTCATCGACATCATGCTTCCCAGGAAAGACGGCCTTTCCATCATCCGCGATCTTCGCGCGGCAGGCAGGCAACTGCCGGTCATCGTACTTTCTGCGCGTGGCACGGTGGATGCACGAATCAAGGGCTTGGAGGTCGGTGCGGACGATTATCTCGCCAAGCCGTTCTCCGTCGCCGAGCTTCTGGCGCGCACGCAGGCGCTTTTGCGCAGGGCCGCGCGAATGGATGAAACGCTCGTTCTAAGGGTTGAGGACCTGGAGATGTATCTCGTCTCGCACAAGGTGACGAGAGGCGGCGAACGTATCGACCTCCAGCCGCTCGAATACCAGTTGCTTGAATACCTGATGCGAAACAAGGGGCGGGTCGTGTCTAAGAACACCATCCTTGAGCGCGTATGGGACTACGACTTCGACCCTCACACCAACGTCGTCGAGGCGCGCGTCTGCCGTCTTCGGGAAAAGATCGACCGCGCGTCACGGCGCAAGCTGATCACAACCGTGAGGGGATTCGGGTATGTCCTCGGCGCGTAATCCAATCTGGCGCCGCATCGCGTGGAGCTCGTTCGTTTCCTTCGGGCTGCTTTACCTGCTGGTGGGAGTTCTGGTCCTGATTGTCACGATCCGCCATCACACCAGCGAATATCATGCCATCTTGTCCCGTCTTTCCGCAGATCTCAAGGGCGAATACGCCAGATACCACGGAGATCTTGCCCAGATGCAACGCGAGTTTGCGACGGATGCGGAAGAACATGGCGGCGAGAACATTTTCCTGTTGCTGTCCTCTCCGGACGGCAAGACAATGCTGCATCAATCCTCCAATGAAAGCATCTTTCGCAAGATGCAGGCAAACGCCATGGGCCCCGAGCCGCACACGTATCGCATAACCTGTTCGCAAGATAAAGAAAAAAACAGCTACATTGCCGTTCGCGTGCGCAGGACACGCCTGTCCGACGGATGCATCCTCTCCGTGGGCTTCAACGTCACGACGGATGAGCGCCATGCCATCTTTGTCGGGATGGTGCTGGCAGCGGCCATCCTATTCACCCTGCTCGTCGGCGCGCTGTTTGGCGCCTATTTTGCCAAACGCATCACGGCTCCGCTCGGTGTCATCTCACAGACCGCCGAACGCATCGCCAAGGGCGACTACTCGGCCCGGGTTCGGGAAACCGGCGACGGCAGCGAGATCACCGAGCTGGAGATGGCCTTCAATACGATGGCAAGGGAAAACGAGAAGACGCTCTCCGACCTGCGCACCTTGACGGACGACATCGCCCACGATCTTCGCACGCCGCTCACGCGTCTTCGCGCCGCCGCCGAAATTCAGGCCACCGGCGGGCAGATCAAGCGCCCACTTGCAGAGACGGTGGCGGAGGAAACGACGGCCATGCTCGAGCTGATCAACACGATGCTCGACATTTCACAGACCGACAGCCGCATCAACCGAACGCCACGCAGCGACATTGACATGGTCGCATTCGTCCGAGGAGTCACCGAATTGTACTCCGCCGTGGCCGAAGAGCGCGACATAGAGATCACAGTGTCCTGCCCCGAGCAGCCTGTTTTCTTCCACGCGCACAAAAACAAGCTTCAGCAGATGCTCGGCAATCTTCTCGACAACGCGGTCAAGTTCACCCCGCAGAACGGCAAGATCGCCATCGTCCTTCAGGCTGCTCCGCTTACAATCACTGTTTCCAACACGGGAGCAGGAATAACCGCCGCAGACATTCCTCACGTATTCAAGCGATTCTGGCGGTCGGACGACAGCCGCTCGCTGCCGGGGAACGGCTTGGGGCTTGCCCTTGTAAAGGCTATCGTCACGTCATACGGCGGAACAATTGCATGTGAATCGACTCCTAACCAGTGGACGCGTTTCACCGTTACCTTGCCCGAACAGAAATCGAGCTAGGCCTCGGCGCTCATCGCGTGTTGCTGAATGCCCCGATTCCTTCGCGAATCAAATGAATGACGGAGGCTCCGGCAACCGGAACCTCCGCCTTGGGGGGACTCGATTCCCCGCCTCCTACTCGAAGAGCCAGGTCGAGAGGTAGCGCTCGCCCGTGTCGGGAAGGAGCGCGACGATCGTCTTGCC
>CAMNLN010000296.1 GCA_946543025.1 uncultured Verrucomicrobiota bacterium | reverse complement strand
ACATCGCCTTCCACAACCACCTCCAGATCAACGCCACCACGTACGACGGCCCGCTGCTGGGCTACTCGAAGCGGTTCATGATCAACTACGACATCGGCCACTTCACGGCGGCGAACGACACCGACCCGCTCGACATGGTGCGCAAGTACCACGACCGCATCGCCTCCATCCACGTCAAGGACCGCTGCACCAAGGCGCGCGGGCAGAAGAACCTGCCGTTCGGCCAGGGCGACACGCCGCTCACGGGCCTCTTCGCGCTCATGGTGAAGGAAGGGTGGAAGTTCCCGTGCGACATCGAGCTCGAGTACGCGATCCCGAAGGATTCCGACGCGGTTCGCGAGGTGAACATCTCGCGCGAGTACTGCAAGAGCAAGATCGGGTGAAGAGTGAAGAGTTGAGAGTGAGGGTGACATGATCCGGGATGTTGTTTTGGCGGGGGCCGCGGGGGCCGTGCTCGTTGCGGGTGCGGCCACGACCGTGTTGCCGTACGGCGACGTGCGGCTGAAGGGGCCGATGGGCGATCGGATGAACAAGATGATCGAGCATCATCTCAAGGCGACGGACGTCGACTACATCACCGCGCCGTTCCTGGAGAAGACCGAACGGCGCCGCTGGTGGCAGACCGAGTTCTGGGGCAAGTTCATGCACGCAGCGATGCCGTTCTGGACGTACACGCAGGACGCCGAGCTGCGCAAGCACATCGACTTCGGCTTCGAGCGCATCTGCGCCTCGCAGGAGCCGAACGGCTACATCGGCAACTATCCCGACGAGCTGCGCTGCGGCGAGGGCTGGGACGTGTGGGGCATGAAGTACACGATGATGGGCCTCATGCACTACTACGACGGCCTCGCGCCCGACGACCCCAAGGCCCGGAAGGCCCTCGCGGCCGCGCGGCGCGTGTGCGACTACGTGATCGGCGAGCTCGGCCCCAACGGCAAGCGCGGCTACCACCTGTGGGAGTCGGGCAACTGGTGCGGCTTCGCCAGCTCGTCCATCCTCGAGCCGGTCGTGTGGCTCTACAACCGCACGAAGGACAAGAAGTACCTCGACTTCGCCACATACCTCGTGAAGGACATGACGGAGGTGGAGGCCGGGCCGCGGCTGCTGGACCTCGCGCTGAAGGACATCTCGGTGGCGGACCGCAACGGCTACGGCAACAAGGCCGAGACGCACGGCGGCTACGTGATGAAGCACAACCGCTGGAAGGCGTACGAGATGATGAGCTGCTACCAGGGCCTCATCGAATACTACGAGGCGACGGGGCGCAAGGACCTGCTCGAGGCGGCGGTAAAGACGTGCGACCAGATCATCCGCGACGAGATCAACGTCGCCGGCGGCAGCGCCTCGTCCGAGGCGTGGTTCCACGGCGCGCAAAAGCAGCATCTGCCCTATACGCGGCTCCAGGAAACGTGCGTGACCACCACGTGGATGCGCTTCGTGGAGAAGCTGCTGCAGGTGACGGGCGATCCGAAGTACGCGGACGAGCTGGAGAAGGCGTTCTACAACATCTACCTCGCCTCCCTCAACCTCGCCGCCGACGAGTTCGCGGCCTACACGCCGCTCAACGGCTATCGTTCGCGCGGTCACCACCACTGCGCCATGCACACCAACTGCTGCAACGCGAACGGTCCGCGCGGCTTTCTCGCGTTCCTGCGCGCCCTGTTCCAGACGGACGGCGAGGCCGCGATCTTCAACCTCTACGCGTCGTCGAGCGAGTCCGTGTTCCTGCCGAAGCTGAAGGAGAAGGTGGCGTTCGACATCTACACCATCTATCCGGCCGAAGGGAACGTGCGCATCGTGAACCACACGGTGAAGCAGATGCCGTTCACGGTGAAGTTCCGCATCCCGGCGTGGAGCGAGAAGACCGTGCTGAAGGTGAACGGCAAGCCTGTGGACGGCGTGAAGGCGGGCACCTACTTCGCGCTCACGCGCACGTGGACGATCGGCGACGTGGTGGAGATCGTCTTCGACATGACGACGCGCGCGCACGTGATGAACCACCACGTGGCGTTCACGCGCGGCCCCATCGCGCTCGCGCGCGACTCGCGCTTCCGCGACGGCGACATCAACGAGGTGTTCCGCAAGGGCGCGATCAAGGACGGCCAGGCGATGAACTTCGCTTCCGTCCGCGCGCCTTCCGAGGACATCTGGATGGCGTACTCCGCGTCGCTGCCGATCGGGTCGCACCACGAGCATCCGGACGGCGCGCGCCCGCAGACGGTGTTCTTCTGCGACTACGCCTCCGCCGGCGACCTCTGGCAGCCGTCGAACGTCTACCGCGTCTGGTTCCCGATCGAGTACGGTCCGGCGGAGTGAGCGTCGCGCGATGAGGCATCCCGTCCAGCCCTGCTGCCTGACGATCGCCGGAAGCGACTCCGGCGGCAACGCGGGGGTGCAGGCCGACCTGCGCGCGTTCCACGCGTTCGGCCTGCACGGCTGCACCGTGATCACGGCGCTCACCGCGCAGAATCCGCGCGGCGTGCGCGCGGTGCACGTGCCGCCGCCCGCGTTCGTGGCGGAGCAGCTCGACGCGGTGTTCGAGGCGTATGGCGTGAAGGCGCTCAAGACGGGCATGCTCGCGACGGCCGGCGTGATCGAGGCCGTGGCGGCGAAGCTCGCCGCGCGCCCGCGCGTCAAGAAGGTGATCGATCCCGTGATGGTGGCGACGAGCGGCGCGAAGCTGCTGGCGGACGATGCCGTGGCGGCGCTCAAGGAGCGGCTCTTGCCGCTCGCGACGGTGATCACGCCGAACCTGCCGGAAGCGGAGGCGCTGCTGGGCGACGCGATCGAGACGGCGGCGGACGTGCCGCTCGCCGCGAAGACGCTCGCGCGAAAGTTCCGTTGCGCGGTCCTCGTGAAGGGCGGGCACGCGGCGGGCGGCGCGGCGGAGGACGTGCTGTACGACGGGCGGCGCGCGCGCACGTTCGCGTGCCCGCGAATCGCGCGCCCCGTCTCCACGCACGGCACGGGCTGCACCCTCGCCGCGGCGATCGCCGCCGGGCTCGCGCGCGGCGTTCCGCTCGCGGCCGCCGTCGAGGACGCAAAGATTTACGTTTACGAAGCAATCAAGTTATCGTATCATATCGGCCAGAACTGCGGCGTGCTAGGCATGCCGAAGATGAGGAGATCGAAATATGGTCAAGGAACCGCTGCAAGACATGGATGACATCTCGAGCGACGAGATGATCGTCCGCAAGAAGAAGGTGCCGGAAAAGAAGACCGGCGTCACCGCGGCGTCCGTCCTGCGGACGGCCGCCGACGCGCTCGATGCGTTGCGCGCGAAGCGTCCGCTTGTCCACTGCCTCAGCGAGCACGTGGCGGCCTACTTCTCCGCGAACGCGCTGCTCGCGCTCGGCGGGTCGTCGGCGGTGGTGGAGGACATGAGCGAGGTGCCGCCGTTCGTGAAGCTGGCGGACAGCCTGCTCGTGAACACGGGCACCGTGACGAAGGCGCAGACCGAGGCGATGCGCGCGGCGGTCTCGCACGCGAACATGAACGGCAAGCCGTGGGTGCTCGATCCCGTGGCCGTGGGCGTGCTGCCGCTGAGGACCTACATCGCGAAGGAGCTGATGCGCCGCTTCCCGGCGATGATCCGGGGCAACGCGTCCGAGATTCTTTTCCTGGCCGGCAACGAGGAGTCGGTGTGCCGCGGCGTGGAGTCGACCGCGTCGAGCGACGAGACGATCGTGCAGGCCACGCGACTCGCGGGCGTCACCCGCGCGGCCGTGCTGGTGACGGGCGCCACGGACTACGTGGCCGGCGAGGGCGCGCCCGTGGTGGCGGTCTCGAACGGCTCGCCGATGATGGCGCGCGTGGCCGGCATCGGGACGGTGCAGGGCTTGTTCGGCGCGGCGTTTCTCGGCACGCTCGGCAGCAAGGCCCGCTGGGAGGCGACGCTCGCCACCGCGCTTGTCACGGCCATCGCCGGCGAACTCGCGGCGGCGAAGACGTCCGCCCCGGGATCCTATCAGATCGCCTTCCTTGATGCTCTGGCCGCCATCAAGCCGGAAGACGTCGTCAAGCGCGGCCGCGTGAAGCTGATCGAGCAGGCGTCATGAAGAAAGCGTCGAAGAAGCCGCGGATCTTGATCGTCACCCCGGAGATCACCTATCTTCCGGAGGGCATGGGGAACTTGGCGGGCAAGATGAGCGCGAAGGCCGGCGGCATGGCCGACGTGTCCGCGTCGCTCGTGGCGGCGCTCTTCGACCTGGGGGCCGACGTGCACGTGGCCCTGCCGCACTACCGCCGCATGTTCCACGAGGAGACGGGCCAGCTCGTCGCCGACGAGCTGCGCGTCTACAAGAGCCGCATGACGAGCGACCGCATCCACCTCGCCGAGGACCGCTGCTTCTATTACCGCGACCGCGTCTATTCCCAGAGCGGCGCGAACCCGAAGCTCGCGCTCGCCTTTCAGCGCGAGGTGATCAACCACTTCATCCCCGAGGTGCAGCCCGACCTGATCCACTGCAACGACTGGATGACGGGCCTCATCCCCGCCGCCGCGCGCCGCATGG
>CAMNLN010000295.1 GCA_946543025.1 uncultured Verrucomicrobiota bacterium | reverse complement strand
TCGCGCGCGTCGGCGTGGCGACGGGCGGCATCGTGAACATGTCGCTCAACGATTTCATGCGTGAATACGGGGAGATGTTCCGCCAGCTGGGCATGGAAGTCCCGACCGACCTTCCTGCGCAATTCAACGAGATCGACATGCCTGTCACCCAGCCTTGGTATCAGGTGGTCCAGTTTGCCGTGACGACGTTTACGCAAGGAGTCTTTGTGGCGGGATGGTCGGTCTTCGCGGTGGCCGTGATGCGGAACGGCGCGAACGCGCTGCAGGTGTTCAGCGGGTTTCCTCGTTTCCTTGAAATGGGCTGGCTGATGGTGCTGCGGACGATCCGGATCGCGCTGTGGTCTCTCCTGCTGGTCGTGCCAGGTTTTGTGGCGTTCTATGCGTACAGGATGGCCTTCTTCCTGAAGGCCGATCATCCGGAGTGGTCGGCATGGCACGTGCTGGCGGAATCGAAACGGATGATGGACGGGCACAAGTGGCGGCTTGCGTGCCTAGATGCGTCGTTCATCGGATGGTTGCTTCTGGTCGGCATGACATTCGGCCTTGCGGGACTCTTCGTCAACCCCTACATGGGCGTGACGTACGCGGCGTTCTACGAGGACCTGCTGGATCGAAGCGAGGTGCAGGCGTGAGGCGGCGCGCGTGGCTGATGTGTGTGCTCGCGGGCGGGTGCGCGTGGGGCGCGACGTCCGACGCATGGGATTACGCGACGCTCTCGGCGAACGCCGCGAAGGTGGCGGACTGGATGCTCGCGCATCCCCCGCGCGGCAACCACAAGGACTGGACATATGGCGCGTTCTACGCTGGCGTGACGGCGCTTGGCCTCTCCGAGCCGTCTTCACGCTACCTGGACGTAGTGCGCGAGGAAGGGCACCGGTACGGCTGGAAGCTGGAGGGGCGTCCCTACCACGCGGATTCGCACTGCATCGGCCAGACATGGCTGGAGCTGGCGCGCGCCGACCGCAGCCTGTCTGCCGCCACGCCGACGATTCGCGCGTTCGACTTCGTGCTGGACTATCGTTCCCGCACACCCGTCGCTCTTAACACGCCAAAAGGCCTGCGGATGAACTTCGACCGCTGGTGCTGGTGCGACGCGCTTTTCATGGCGCCGCCCGTCTGGGCGAAACTCGCCGCCGCCACGGGCGACGAGCGGTACCGCGACTTCATGATTTCCGAGTACCGGGCCACGCACGCGAAGCTCTATGACAAGGACGAGCATCTTTTCTACCGCGATTCGCGCTACATCGGCAAGGAGACGAAGAACGGAAAGAAGGTCTTCTGGAGCCGTGGGTGCGGATGGGTGTTCGGCGGGTTGCCGCTCGTCATCCGCGAGCTGCCCGAAGGGCTACGGACACGTCCGTTCTTCGAGAATCTTTTCAAAGAGATGGCGACGGCGCTGAAGGGGTGCCAACGGGCGGATGGCGCGTGGTCGCCAAGCCTCCTCGATGCCGCCGACCCGGACATGCAGGAGATGAGCGGCACCTCGTTCTTTTGTTTCGGGATGATGTGGGGAATCAATAACGGTCTTCTGCCGGCCGACGAGTACCTGCCGTGCGTAAAACGCGCGTGGGCGGCGATGTGCCGGAATGTCTCCGAAGAGGGCAAGTTCGGCTGGGTACAGCAGATTGGCGACCGCCCCGTGCAGGATTTCGGTCCCGATTCGACGGAGGTCTATGCGGTGGGCGCCTACCTGTTGGCGGCGACGGAGATTCGCAAGCGCGCGGTGGTGGAGGCGCACCCTGAGGCGAAGACCGTGGAGGTGGCGTCCGTGGCGCGCCCGCGCGCCGATACGGTGGAGGTGCCATGGAAGGAACTGGGGCTGGCCGAAAAGGATTTGGTGGTGTTTGATCTGCGCGACGCCGCCGTGCTGCCGCATCAGCTTGTCGATTCGGACGGCGACGGCACGTGCGACAAGCTGATCTTCCCCGCCACGTTCGTCGTCGGCGTACCGCGCGCGTTCATGGTGTTCAACGACGCGACGCTCGCCCGGCACAATCTGCCGGCCCTGCCCGAACCCACGCCTGCGAGTTTTGCGATGTGGCATAACGGCCGCGCATTCGCGCCGGACGGCGCGTCGGCGCGTCGGACGCTCTGTTCGGGGCCTGTGCGGACGGTGGTCGAGGCGATGTCTGCGCCGATCTCTTGTGGCGACGGCGTGACGGTGCGCGCACGATGTGTCTCGACGCGTGACTGCGGGCGGCGTTTCACGAAGCATGTGGCCTTTTTCGAGATTTCGGGTGCGGCAGAAGTAACATGTGGTCCTGTGATGACGACCGTGCCCGCGCGGCGGAACGAGGACGGGCTGACGGCGCGTCCTGACTTGGGATTGCTGGCGTCGTTTGCGTCTGCGGAAAAGGGACCGGAGTTGACTGGCGTCTTTACGCTCGGGCCGGCGGATGTCCAGACGGCCGGTCCGGGCCGATTGCTGCTGGCGCGGGCGATCCGCACCGGCGAGCCGATGACTTGGTATGCCGCCGACGAGGACGCGTCCGACGGCTGGGTGACGACGCCCGAGGAATGGCGTGAAGCCGTCTTGCGCGCTCACGAGGCGGCCTGCCAGCCGTTGTCCGTTCGAGTCCGTTGACGGCGACGAATCTGAAATAGTTCCAAACGCATGGAGAAAAGCATGAAACGAATCTGGAGGATATTGACGGTCGTGACGGCCGGGCTGGTTGGGCTGGCCGCGTCGGCGGGGGAGATCAAGAACGGGAGCGAATTTGCCCTCGACGGGTTGCCGGCGGAGATGACCGCCCATGTCCAGCCGGGAGGGACAATCAGGTTCCTGCTGGAAGAGAACGCGACGACCGGCTGTTCGTGGGAGACGACCTCTTCCGCGAATGAGTGCGCCGTCACGGTCGAGCACCGAGCGGCTGAAAGCAATGGTCCCTGCGGCGCGCCGGGTAGGGCCGCCGTCACAATCGCGAAGCATGCGGCCGTGCAGACGCCCGTGCTCGTGGAGCTGAACCTTCTGAGGCCGGGGGAGAAGCCGACGAAGACGTTGCGTGTGGTGGTCTACACCGCACCCGGCGAGGTGCCGGACTTCCGCTATCCGAAGGACGGCGTCACGGCGGAGCTCCTCGCGGAGTGCAAGGCGCGCGGCATTACGATCACGGACTGGCATCTCCATATCCGCGGCGGCATGACGCCAGAGATGGCTGTCGCGCGCGAGCAGGCGAGCGGCATCCTTTCGAGCGCGATGGAGAACCATGGTCGCGAATGGGAAATCTTCACCAACGCCCGCCTGACGGCGTTCGCCGCCGCCGCGCGAAAGGCGAATCCTGCGATGCCCGTGGGTATCCAGGTGAACGACCGCGACTGGTTCCGTCAGATCGACGCCGAAACGCGCGCCAAGTTCGACTACATTCTCGCCGACACGATGATCATGGGCAAGCTTCCCAACGGGCGCGACAAGCGCTTGTGGCTCGTGAAGGACATGGCCGACGTCGGCGATCCCGAGAAGTGGATGGAGCGGTACGTGGCGCACAACCTTCAGATACTCGGCGAACCGATCTCGATTCTCGCCAATCCCACGTACCTGCCCGCGCCGCTTGCGCCGATGTATGAGAAGCTGTGGACCGAGGCGCGCATGAAAGCCGTCATCTCCAAGGCCGTCGCGCGCGGCATCGCGCTCGAGGTGCAGGCGGGCTCGAAGTTCCCGTCGGAGAAGTTCCTACGTCTCGCCAAGTCGATGGGCGCGAAATTCTCTTTCGGCACGAACAACTTCGATCCAAGGCCCAAGGACCTCTCGCGCTGGCTCTGGGCGATCAGGCTTCTTGACCTGAAGGCTTCGGACATCTGGACGCCGCAGACGCTTGCCGCCGCGCGCGCGCGCAACGCCCGTCCCCACGCGTTCACGTTCGCCGTAGACAAGGCGGATTGCCTGTACCGATGCGGCGAGAAGGCCACGTTCACCGTCACTGTCCAGGGCGCAGACGGCACACCCGCCACAGAGGGGAAGGTAACGGCTACGCTGGACAACTTCGGACCGAAGGAGCAGGCGAGGCGGACGATCGACCTCGCGAAAGAGAATCCATTCCGCATGGAGGGAACGCTTGACGAGCCGGGCTTCTTGCGTCTCACCGTGGAGACGAAAGGCGTGAAGCAGACGATGTTCGGCGTGGGGTACGAACCGGAGAAGATCGAGAAGGGCAGCCCATCGCCGGCGGACTTTGACGCGTTCTGGGAGAAGGCGGTGAAGGATCTTGACGCGGCAGTGCCCGCCGACCCGCAGCTCAAGCTGCTTCCGGAACGCTCGCAAGAGGCGTTCAACTTCTGGCGGATCAGCTTTGCCACCTGGGGCGGTACGCGCGTGTACGGTTACCTTTCGATCCCGAAGGACGCTTCGGCGGAGAAGAAATACCCTGTCCGTTTCCAGGTGCCGGCGGCGGGTAACGGCCGCGCGCGCTGGACGAACAACATGCAGGGCGCGCCGGACGCCATCTGCATGTTCATCACGGTGCATCCCTACGAGCCGCCGTTCGACCTGGACGAGCTGGAGAAGCTCTTCAAGGCGAAC
>CAMNLN010000294.1 GCA_946543025.1 uncultured Verrucomicrobiota bacterium | reverse complement strand
CTTGTCCTGTGCACATTTCCGCGAACCTAAGCTTCTCCCGCAAACTTTCATGGCGGCAGTATAGCAAATTTTCGCGGTTCGTGGATGGTTGGAGAGGTCAAAACAGACTTCTCTAAGTCCCAGCAGCAAAGGGGGCGGGCGCGGGGCGACCATGCGGCTCGGCGGGACGCCTCGCCCCACCCATGGGAAGCGACAAGTGTCGCCGCCAAGATGGCGGCGTGGGACGCAGTAGAACGGGCGGACGGCCCGTTCTACGGGGAGGCTACGCCGGGACGATGGCCTTCACGCCGACGGGATTGTCGACGAGTTCAAGAAGGTACGACTTCTGTGACGGATTGGCGTCATCGACGAGAAGCCGCGTGGCGACCTTCCGGCGTTCGGCATCAAACACGTGTCCCGCGTCCGCGCAGCCGATGCGCCGTCCCCACGCGATCATCTTCCGCCCGTTCCGGTCGTCGCCGAAAAGCTCGACAATGCATTTCATCCACACCTCTACCAATATCTGTGGGTGCGTTCCATGAACAGCTGGTTGTTGTGGCGAAGTGATTTCGCAGCACTCGGTAGGGACGGCGTTCCATCGCCGTCCGCACCCACGCCGATGGACTATTTCAGCAGGTCCGGCCAGTCGTAATGGAGCAACGCGCCGTTGACGGCGTTCGCGTAGGGATAGATTTGGCTTTGCTCAACCACTTCCGTCCAGCTCGCCGGCGGCTCGACCGTCTCGACGCCCGCAACCAGCTCGCGCGCGGCGGCGAACGCATGCGCCGCCGGAATCGCCATCCGCCCGCAGGCCACCACGCGCGGCGCGGCGCCGAACGCGCCCTTCAGATGCCGCGCCAGCACGAGCAGCTCCTCGGCGCGCACGCCCACAAGCGACTTGCCCAGCATGTAACAGAGAACGGCAATCTCCTCGTCCGCGTTCTTCGCGCCGTAGAACTTGTGCTTCACCGCGCCGATCTCGCCCGCACCAATCAGGTCTGCCACCATGACCGGCGTCCCCTGCGCCAGCAGCGCCTCCACACGGTCCAGCAACGCGCCGCGTCCCGCATCACCCACGAGCAGCACGGGCGCTTTCTCCGCGCCTTGCGGCAGGAACGTCACTGTCGGCACGAGCAGCCCGCCTTCGAACTGGAACGCCGTCTTCACGACCGTCAGTCCGTTCGTCTCCTGCCGCGAAAGATCAATGGCCGGCGCTTTCACCTCGTCCGGCGGACGAATGCCTGCCACGCGGCGCACCGTCTCGGCGTCTGGCCGCGAGGCAGCGCGGCCCTCCCGCGCTTTCGCGAGATCCTCCTTCAAAAGGTCGTATACGCTGCGGAAGCCCGGCAGCTCGGACACCTTGCCGTTCGGCGTCACGTTGTAGTCGGGATTGTCGAGGCCGTGGTCGACCTTGCCAATCTCGAAGCCGACGTCGAGCCGGCGGCAGGCGTCCACGTCGATCGGCAAGGCCGAGGCGTCGTCCATCAGCCAGCGGCGCATCCACAAGACGGACGACGCGCGCGTGGACTCCTTCCAGCCGTGCGGGCCCGGCACGTCCGTCATGCCGTAGCGGTCGCTTCCGAGGCCGAGGTTCGCCGCCGTCTCCGCGACGGTGCGATACGTCTGGCGCGAGCCCATGAAGGTGAAGAAGTCGTTGTGACAGCAGTGCATTCGCACGGGCTGGCCCTGCATCAGCACGAACGAGGCGTGGTTGAGGCCGAAGGCGAGTTGCCCGAAAATGCACTGCTCGGCGTCCTGCGGGCCGTCATGGTCGACCACCTCGCGAATGGAGGAGAGGTAGCACGACGGCGCGGCGGCCGCCACGCGCGGCTCGACGGCCATGATGAGCGACGTCATCGTGCCGCCGCCCGAGTTGCCCATGTAGCCGATGCGGTCGGGCTTGACGTCGGGGCGCGACTGCAGGTAGTCGATCGCCCGCATGCCGTCATAGATGCGCATCTGCGCCATCGAGCGGCCCAGCAGCAGGGCGTTGACGCCGAACCGGTTGTGGCCGTGGACGTTGGCGGTGGCCGGCACCTGCATCCGCTCGCCTTGCGAAATGGGGTCGTAAATGAAGGCGACCATGCCCTGCTTCGCGCCCTGCACACACGCGCGCTGGTAGCCGTCGGACCCCTTCCCGTTGCCGCTGTGGCCGCACGTGACGAGGAAAGCCGGATAAGGCGGCTTGAACGCAGGCGCGTCCGGCACGTAGAGGAGACCGGTCACGTAGACGCCCGGCAGGCTCTCGAAGAGTATCTTCTCGATGCGATACCCTTCCCGCGGCACGGTGGCCACGACCTTCGCGTTGAGCGGTGTGCGAGCGGGAAAGCCGCCTACGGCCTCGACCATGCGCGCGCACATCTTCGCGCGATACGCGTCGTACTCCGCGCGCGTCTTCAGCTTGCGCCACGCGTCGTCCGCCGCCGCATCGGCGGCCTCGACCTCGTTGAACACCGTCGCATAGGAGGTCAGTCCTGCGGGCGGAGACAGCATCGGCTTCTCCAGCGCCGCCTTCACAAGGGGATTCGCCCCCTGTGCGATCGCCGCGAGGCACGCGCCTGCGGCGACAATCGTCAGACAGCTTGTCTTCATCTTCATTTCCCCAGTTCGGCCGAACGGTCGCTGGCGGCCTTGAGCGTGGCGGCGACGACCTTCTTGAAATCGCTCGCGCGCATCACATCCATGCCGGCCGCCGTGGTGCCGCCGGGCGTGGCGACGCCGGAGATGAACGTCTCCAGGTCGGCGCCGCTCTGGCGCAGGTAGGCGGCCGTGCCGAGCATCGTCTGCTCCGCGAGGAGGCGGGCGGCGTCCGGCGGCAGGCCGAGCGCGCGGCCCCCTTCTGCCATCGCCTGCTCCATGAACGCGAAGAACGCGGGGCCGGAGCCGGAGAGCGCGGTCACGGCGTCGAAGTTCCGCTCGGGCAGCACGACGGTGCGTCCCGCGCCGTTCAGGATCTTCGCCACGCGCGCCACGTCCGCCTTCGTCGCGTTCGCGGCGGGACAGATCGCGCACATGCCCTCCTTCGCGCGAAGCGCCAGGTTCGGCATCACGCGCACGAGGCGAACCTCGCGGCCGAGCGCCTTCTTGAGCGTCGCGAGCGACTTGCCGGCGGCGATGGAGACGACGAGCGTCTTCTTCGTGAGGAGCGGCTTCACGTCGGCCGCGAGCGCGGCGAGGTCCTGCGGACGCACCGCGAGGAAGATGACGCGCGCGGCCTTCGCCACGTCCTTCGCGTCGGGCGTCGTGCGGACGCCGTATTTCTTCGCGAGCTCCTTCGCGCGCGCGGGAACCTTCTCGGCCATCAGCACGGCCTGCGGGTCGAAGTCCTTCTGAAGGGCGGCGGCGGCGAGGATGCCCTCGGCCATCTTGCCGGCGCCAAAGAATCCAAGTGTGGTTTTCATGACCACAAGTATAGCACAAACAGCCGTCAGCTGCGCGCGGAGAAGTCTTTCACCAGATGGCGGTGGAGCATCTGCTCGTAGAGCTCGATGTACTGGCGCGCGCACGCCTCGTGGTTGAAACGCGTGAGCGACTCCGCCATGATGCGCGAAATCTCCGCCTCGCGCACCTCGGCCGGCAACGACCAGAACGCCATCGCCTGGTCCATCGCCCAGAAGAGGCCGTTGGAATCGTACGTGTCGAAGCGGAATCCGTTGCCGACGTGCCGTTCCATGTCGAGCGGCTCAACCGTGTCGTGCAGACCGCCGGTGTTGTGGGCGATGGCGAGCGAGCCGTAGATCGGCGCCTGCATCTGCGGCAGGCCGCACGGCTCGAAGAGCGACGGCATGAGCAGGAAGTCCGACGCCGCGAAGCCGAGCTGGGAAAGACGGCCGTCGAAGTCGTGCACCGCGAGGCGGTTGCCGATGCCGTGGAAGCTGCGGATGTCCCAGAACGGCTGCTGGAACGCGCCGTTCGCGATGATGGCGATCTGCGCGCCGCGCGCCCAATACTTGTCCAGAAAGCGATAGCAGATGTCCGAGAGGAGCTGCGGCCCCTTCTGGACGGGATCGAGGCGCGACGGCCAGAAGAAGAGCGGCGCGTCAGGGTTCTCCTCGAGGCCGAGCGCGTGCTGGAGCGCGAGCTTGTTCTTGCGCTTCGCCTCGCGGTGGTCGGCCGGACCGTAGGTGAACGGGATCTTATCGTCGATCGCCGGATTGTCCGTGGGATCGGGCGCGTTCAGGATGCCCGCCGCGCAGCCGGCGTTGAACTTGTTGCGGATCTCGCTGCGGATGGAGTCCGGGATGAAGTCGTGCCAGCCGTTGACGATCTCCTTGAGGAACGTGGGGGAGACGGTGTTGATGAAGTGGGCGGCGAAGATGCCGGACGCCTGCAGGTCGACCGGATTCGTGTCGCGCGACTCGAAGTAGTTGTACGGCGGGCGCGAGAGGAAGAGGTTCTGCCAGAACTCCGCCGCGTCGATGCCGGCGTCCTCCACCTCGGCGAGCGTGAGCTTGTGCGTGTGGATGTTGTGGACGGTGAAAAGGCACGGGATGCCCATGCGGCGCGCGGCGGCGGGGATGAGGCCCGTCATCCAGTCGTTGCAGTGGAT
>CAMNLN010000293.1 GCA_946543025.1 uncultured Verrucomicrobiota bacterium | reverse complement strand
TCCTTGAACGTGGCGATCGCCTCCTGGTGGATGGCGTCGTAGTCCTTGCCGCGGTGGGACATCTCCATCACGGACATGCCGCAGCCCTTGTAATCGACGAGTTCCTTCTGCGCATCCTGGAGAACTTCCAGCGGCAGCACGGCCGGCCCGGCCGAGAAGTTGTATACACGAGACATGATCTTTGCTCCTCTTGGTTGAGAAAAACGGCGAATATTCTACTCTTCCGGCGGCGCTTTGGCAACCCGATTCGTCTTTTTTACGCGAACGGCAGGTCTGGCGGCATTGGAC
The DNA here is from genome assembly GCA_946543025.1 of uncultured Verrucomicrobiota bacterium. Taxonomy (GTDB): domain Bacteria; phylum Verrucomicrobiota; class Kiritimatiellia; order RFP12; family UBA1067; genus RUG572. Next base: position 4,284 of record CAMNLN010000293.1, on the reverse strand, counting down.
AAGTCCACCCCGAATTGGTAAACTGGTTTTCCAAATGACCGTCTGGATCGTCAATCCGTTTGACAACCTGCCGCCGGAGGGCTACCGTCCCCAGCGGTACTGGCTCATGGCGCGCGCCTTCGCGCAGGCCGGCCACCGGACGACCTACTGGACCAGCGACTTTTCCCACGCCCATAAGGCCCCCCGCCAGCTCAAGGAAACGGTTGCACCCGACGGCTTTCGCCTGGCGCTGGTGCCGACGCGGCCTTATCCCTCCAACATCTGCCTGCGCCGCGTCAGGAGCCACCGCGCCCTCGCACGCGCCTGGCGGCTGATGGCCGAGGCGTCCGCCGAACGGCCCGACGTCGTGATCGCCTCCCTGCCGCCGCTCTCGCTCGCCTCCGCCGCCCTCGCCTTCAGCCGAAAGGTCGCCGCACGGTTCGTCGTGGACATCCAAGACGCGTGGCCCGAAACCTTCTACCGCGTCGCCCCCGCATGGCTCTTCGCGCCGCTCCGCGCCACCGCCCGCCGCATCTACCGCGCGGCCGACGCCGTCACCGCCGTCGCCGCCCGCTACCTCGACCTCGCCCGCTCCTACGGCGCCACCGCCCCCGCTCATCTCTGCCACCTCGGGATAGACGTCGACGAAAGCAGAACGACGAAAGCCGACATCGGAACAACTCCCCATTCTCCATTCACCCTTCTCTACCTCGGCGCGATGGGCAAGTCGTACGACCTCGAAACCGTCATTGACGCCGTCAAGGAGATGGGCGACGTGGAACTCGACCTCGCGGGCACAGGACCGAAGGAAGCCGACCTTCGCGCGCGTGCGGCAGATTGCCCGCGCATTCGTTTTCACGGATACCTCGACGCGACCGCGCTCCAGACGCTCTTCGCTCGGGCCGACGCGGGCGTCATCCCGATGTTCCCGGACTCGTGCGTGGGCGTGCCGAACAAACTGGCGGACTACGCGGCCGCCGGACTGCGCGTCGTCTACTCCTTGCCCGGCGAGACGACGGACATCGCCTCGCGCTTCGCCGCCGGCGCGTTCTACGCGGCGGGCGACATCCAATCCTTCAAGAATGCCGCGTCTGCCCTGCGTCACCCCGCGCCCGACTTCAAGCCCGACGCCTTCCGCGACTTCTTCGACGCCCGCCGCCTCTATGCCGGCTACGTCGACTTCATCCAAAAACTCACGAGACAGCCATGAACCAAGCGACACGCATTCCTCTCGTCCTCGCGGCGATTTTCTTTTCCCTCTGCTCGGCGGCAATCGAGTTCGCCGTCCCGCAGAACGTGCCACCGCTCTTCGAACCGGGCGTCACGCCGAAATCCGAGGCGGGGTGGCGCAACGTGCGCCGTCCCGAGCTGAAGAAGATCCTTGAGACCGAGGTCTATGGCCGACGCCCCGTGGAGCGGCCGCCGCACCTCGTCTTCTCCGCCGCCGAGCCGGACGCCGTGATGATGGACGGCGCGGCGACGCGCAAGCGCATCCGCGTGGAGTACGGCGGCAAGTACGGCACGAACAGCTTCGTCTTCACGGCGTTCATCCCGCGCGCAGCGAAACCCGCGCCGTCGTTCGTGTTCATCTGCAACCGCCCGCCGGAGGAGAACATCGACCCCACGCGCAAGGTGAAGTCCGGCTTCTGGCCGGCCGAGGAGATCGTCGCGCGCGGATACGCGACGATGGCGTTCTGGACGAGCGACGTCACGCCCGACAAGCAGCACGGCAACACGCGCGGCGCGTTCGCCGCCTTCGAGGACGTCGAGAAGCAGTACCGCTCCCAGACCGCCTGGGGCGCGCTCTCTGTCTGGGCCTGGGCCGCGAGCCGTGTGCTCGACTGGATTGAGACGGAGCCGACGCTCGACGCCGCGCATGTGGCCGTGATCGGGCATTCGCGCGGCGGCAAGACGGCCCTCGTGGCGGCCGCGTGGGACGAGCGTTTCGCGATGGCCGTTTCCAGCTGCTCCGGCGCGGGCGGCGCCAAGCTGCACCACGTGGACCTGCCCGACTCGGAACACATCGTCCTGTCCATCGCCTCTCACCAGTTCTGGTACTGCCGCCGCTACACGCGATGGGTGAACCTCGACAGCCAGGTTCCCTTCGACCAGCACATGCTCGTGGCCCTGATCGCCCCACGCCTCGTCTGCATCGGCTCCGCCACCGAAGACGCCCACGCCGGCCCCTTCGGCGAATACTGCACCGCGCGCTACGCCGGCCCCGCCTGGACGCTTTTCGGCAAGAAGGGATTCGTCTCGCGCGGCTTCCCCGAACCCGACACGCCGCAGCAGGACGGCGACATCTCCTACCACGTCCGCACCGGCAAGCACGACCTTACGCCCTACGACTGGGGCGTGTACATGGACTTCGCTGACAAGCACGGCTGGCGGCAATGACCCGCGCACACGCCGCGAATTGTGATATAATCCCCGCATGGCACAAAAAGGAACAGGCATGAATCCAATCAAGGTTGCCGGTCTCGTGGCGGCTTCGCTGGTCTTCGTCGGCTGGGGCGCATCGAACTACGTCTCGCCCGAATTTCTGGCGGTGGCGCCCGACGGCGCGAGCGTCTACGTCACCGCCGCCACCGGCGCGCACGTGCAGAACGTCGCGCTTGACGGCTCGGCCACGCGCTTTTGGAAGGTGGAGTCGGCCAACGGCAAGCCCGTCAACCCCACCGGCATCGCCGTCGCGGGCAGTTCCGTGTACGTCACGTGCGGCGTGGAGGCGGGCGAACTGCACAAGTACGCGCAGGACGGCAAGCTCGTCAAGTCCGTCGCCGTCGGACACTCCCCCTGCTCGCCCGTCATCTCGACGGACGGCAAGACGGCCTACGTGCTCAACCGTTTCGCCGCCAAGGTGAGCGTGGTGGACGCCGACGCGATGAAGGTGACGGCGACCGTGCCCGTCCTCCGCGAGCCGTTCGCCGCCGCGCTCGGCGCAAACGGAAAGCTCCTCTTCGTCGCCAACATGCTCCCTTACTGCGCGGCCACGAACGACGTTGTGGCCGCAGCCGTGAGCATCGTCGACACGGCCACGCGCGCTGTCCGCCACATACTGCTCCCGAACGGCTCCACCGGCGTGCGCGGCATGTGCGCCTCGCCGGACGGCAAGTCCATCTACGTCACCCACACGATGGGCCGCTACCAGCTGCCCACCACCCAGCTCGAGCGCGGCTGGATGAACACCGCCGCCCTCAGCGTCTTCGACGGCGCGACGGGTGCGTACGTCAACACCGTACTGCTCGACGACGTGGACCGCGGCGGCGCGAACCCGTGGGGCGTTGCCGTGACGGCCGACGGCAAGACGCTCGTCGTCGCCCACGCCGGCACGTGCGAACTTTCGATCATCGACCGCCTTGCCCTCCACGACCGCCTGCGGAAGGCCCTCAAGGGCGAGAGCGCGAGCGGCATCGTCAAGAGTGCCGAGGACGTGCCGAACGACCTCGCGTTCCTCGTCTCGATCCGCCGTCGCGTCCACATGGGAGGCGACGGCCCGCGGGGCGTCGTGACCATCGGCCGCCGCGCCGTCGCCGCGCTCTACTTCGCCGACGCGCTCGCGATCGCCGACCTCGACAACGCTGCCGTACCCGCCAGGCAGATCGCCGTCGGCTCGAAGAAGGACCTTTCCAAGGATCGCGTCCGTCGCGGAGAGATGCTCTACAACGACGGCTCGATGTGCTTCCAGCAGTGGCAGAGTTGCGCGAGCTGCCACCCGGACGGGCGCGTGGACGGCCTCAACTGGGACCTCCTCAACGACGGCATGGGCAACCCCAAGCAGACGAAGAACGAGCTCTACACGCAGTGGACGCCCCCCACGATGGTCACCGGCATCCGCAAGGACATGCACGAGTGCAACCGCGCCGGCCTCATCCACATCCAGTTCGTTACGCGCCCCGAGGAGGACGTCCACTGCTTCGACGCCTACGTCAACGCCATGAAGCCCGTGCCCAGCCCCTACCTCGTGAACGGGCAGCTCTCCGAACGCGCCAGGCGCGGCGAGCAGCTCTTCAAGAAGGCGAAGTGCGCCGACTGCCACACTGCGGACTCCAAGGGCCCGAACGGCGAACACCTCTGGACGGACCGCAAGCCCTACGACGTGGGCGTCGGCACGGGTACCGAGGCGGGACGGAAGTTCGACACGCCCACCCTCGCCGAGGTGTGGCGCACGGCCCCCTATCTCTACGACGGCCGCGCCCTCACGATGGAGGACGTCCTGACGGTCGACAATCCCAACGACGCCCACGGCGAGACGAGCAAGCTCTCGCCCGAGGAGATCAAGGACCTCGCCGAATACGTCCTCTC
>CAMNLN010000292.1 GCA_946543025.1 uncultured Verrucomicrobiota bacterium | reverse complement strand
TCTTCCTCGCCGTCACGCTCGGCGGCGCGTTTCTGCTCTCGCTCCTGCTGGGCGGCTGGGCGGCCGACTGGCTGGCGAGGCGATTCGTCCGCTCGCTGAGGAACGTCTCGTCCGCCGCCGACAGGATCAAGGCCGGCGAATGGTCTGTCCGCGTCAAACCATCTCACGAGAGCCGCGAACTCATCCTGCTCGAAGACGCGTTCAACACCATGTGCGACCAGAACGAGAAAACGCTCACCGAACTCAAGACGCTCACCGACGACATCGCGCACGACCTGCGCACGCCGCTTACCCGCCTTCGCACGGCCGCCGAGTTCGCCGCCATGGGCGGCGAGTTGAAGCGCCCCCTCTCCGAGATGCTGTTCGAACAGTCGTCCGACATGCTGGAACTGATCAACACGATGCTCGAGATCTCGCGGGCCGGCAGCCGTCTCGACCGCACGCCGCGCGAGGACATCGACCTGTGCGCATTCCTGCGCGAAACGGCCGACCTTTACGAGACCGTGCTGGATGACCGGAAGCTGAAGCTGAACCTGGATCTGCCGCCTGAACCAACCCTCTTCTCCGGACATCGCGGACGCCTCCAGCGCCTGCTCGGCAACCTCCTCGACAACGCGATCAAGTTCACGCCCGACGGCGGCGAAATCTCCATCTCGCTCGCGCGCACGGAGTCCGGCATTGTCCTGCGCGTCTCCGATACCGGATGCGGCATCGCACCGGACGACCTGCCGCACGTGTTCCGCCGCTTCTGGCGGTCGGATTCCAGCCGCTCCCTCCCTGGCAACGGCCTCGGCCTCGCGCTCGCCAAGGCCATCGTCACCGCCTACGGCGGCGCCATCACGTGCGAATCGACGCCCGGACGGGGAACCGCCTTCACCGTCACGCTTCCGTGATGCGCGCCACCTTGCGGCCACGACGGGGATTTGATAGAATCATCCCGACAGGACACAAGGAGCAGAAAAGAAATGGTCACTTACGATTACACGGGCGTTGTGGAGGTCATCGGCGAGACGAAAGCCTTTGGCACAAACGGTTTCACCAAGCGCGAGCTCGTCGTCGGCAACGACGTCGATTCGCAGAACAAGTATCCGAATCCCGTGCTGTTCACGTTCAAGAAGGATCGGTGCTCGCTCGTCGACGCCGTCAAGAAGGGCGACCGCGTCAAGGTCCAGTTCACCATCGACGGCCGCCGCTGGGACGGCCCCAACGGCACACGCTACTTCACCGACCTCACCGGGTGGAAGATCGACGTCCTCAACGCCGACGGTACCGCCACCGAGGCCGTTCCCGTTCCCCAGCCAGCCGAAGCGCCGGTCGACGTCGATGCAGGCGATCCGGACGATCTCCCCTTCTAAGACGTGAAGACCTGGCAGGAGCTGCTGTCGCTCGGCGGCGCGTACCTTGACGGCAAGGGCGTGCCGGACGCCGCCGTGGCGATGGAACTGCTCATGGCCCGCCTCCTGAAGTGTGGTCGAGGTTTCCTTTCGCCGCATCTCGCGAAAGTTCCAGAGGAACGCTTCGTAGCCGCCCTGCGGCGCGGCATGGCGCGTCTCGTCGCAGGCGAGCCGATCCAGTACGTGCTGGGCGAATGGGACTTTCGCTCGCTCACCCTCGCCTGCGACCGCCGCGCGCTCATCCCCCGCCCCGAAACCGAGGAACTCGTCACGCGCGTCCTCGCCTTTGCAAAGACCCTCGACCGCGCGCGACCGTTCGTCGTGGATGTCGGCACGGGGTCGGGCTGCATCGTCCTCTCCCTCGCGCGCGAGATGGCCGACGGCATCTTCCTCGGCATCGACATCTCGGCGGACGCCATCGCCCTCGCCACGGAGAATGCCGTCCGCTGCGGCCTTTCGGACAAGGTGCGCTTTGCCGTCACGGACGGCCTTGACGACTTCGACGAGCCGGAGACCGTCGACATCCTTGTTTCCAATCCTCCCTACATCCCCACGGCAGACTGCGCGACGCTCGATCCGCGAATCCGCAACTTCGAGCCGATGAACGCGCTTGACGGCGGCCGTGAAGGCCTGGACTTCTACGACCGCCTGATTGAAGACGCCCTCAACGTGCTGCGTCCAGGCGGTGGCGTCTTCTTTGAGATTGGCGACGGACAGGGGCCCGCCCTCCAGAAACGCCTCTTTAACGCGGGCTTCGACGGCATCCGCATCGAATCCGACTACGCCGGCCACGACCGCTACGCGAGCGCTGTCCGACCCTGATCGACGCGATGTCCTTTCTGCGGTCTCGGCGACTCTGCGCTGAGACATGCGGAAGAAATCAAGGTGAGAAATCGCGCTATCGAGAATCGGATGTCGGAGCGCCCTTCAATGCCGAAAGCTGGCCAACCTGCGCGTCCGCGAGCCGGTCGCCCGTGGGCGCGGCGAAGCGCGACGAAAGCGCCTCGTAGCCGCCTTCGGAATGGGACTTTGTCGACGGGATGTAGCCCTCGCTGCCATTGGTGAGGCATGTAAAAACCGTCATGCGGAACGGCGAACGCCCCTTGACCGCGCGACCGATGTCGACGAACGGCTCGCACGGCACGCCCGCAAACGCCAGGCCGTCGCCGATGGCGAGCGAGGAGACGAGTATGTCGAAGTGGTCCGGCCCGTTTTTCAGCCGACGGACGCGCGAGCCGGGGCTCGTGAGCGTCATGATCTCCATGCGGCCCAGCGGAATTTCTTTCTTGCGCCCCTCGTCGAACATCTCCACCCACTTGATCTCGTCGGCGGTCGGCAGGTTCGCGGGCATCGGATGGCTGGCGACAAGGCCGCGGATGGGGCCTGCCGGAATCTCCTCGCAAACATCCCACACCGACAGCGCCGCGCCGGCCACCGCCCGGCCCATGTGGAGAGCAATCGCCTTCGGCTGCGTCTTGCGCGCGTCGTTGAGCGCGGCACGTCCGGGCGGCGGGAAGCGATAGTGGTGGTTCACGTCGCCTTGCGCGCCATTGAGAAAGAGGCATTTCACGCCGCCCCCGACGGCAGACTCGAATGTGCAGCGGACGACGCCCGGCCAATCGGCGGAGTATTTCGTGCCGCCGATGGTGTCGGGATGCACGCCGAAGTTGACGATGGCGATGTCGGGCGCTCCCGTCCGGCGGAATCTGACGAGCTGCAGCGTTTCGTCGGGCGTTCCGAGCGGTTCCTTGACGTTGGGGTTGAGGATGCCGGGATTGGTGCGGACGGAACCGTCCTTCATGCGGTAGCGACGGATGAACGAAATGTTGCGGCAGACGGTCTTGGCGATACCGATCCGCGCAGGAGCCATATCGGCAAGCGCGAGCCGCCCGGCGTCCGCCAGCTTGGCGATGCGCACGTCTGCAAAAAGCGCCACGAGCCGATTCTCCTCCTTCGAGAAGCCAGGCCTTGGCCAGTCGGCGGGGCCAGTGTGAGTGTGGGTCGCATGGACGTAGATCCGGTCGCGCGGAATGCCCGTCGCCGCCGTGATCGCCGCGAACGCCTTCGTCATGAAGGGATTAGTCAAGTGCAGGTCGTCGACGCAATAGACGAGCGCGCTGTTCGTGCTGTCCGAGACGGCCACGCAGTCGATATAGAGCGGATCCAGCACCCCGTCGGAGACGCGATGGGAGAAGTACCCGACAAGCGGGATGCCAAGCGGCGGCGTGACGTCGACGCGGGCGAAGCCGGCCGAAAATTCCGCGAAAACAGCCCCCGCCCCGAAGGCGAGCGCCAGTATGATCGTCGTCTTTGCTTTCATTTTCATGCTTAACCTTGTGGGCTTGCGCCGCTCGCGCGGCGAGCAGACGATTCCCAATTACAGTTGGTCATGGCGATAACATACCAAACCGAGACCTTTTTCGCAAGGGCACCTCCGCCCGACCTGCAGGGCCGCGGTTCCCTCTTGCGGCGAAAGGGACTGCTGTGCTATAATGCCGTCCGCAAGAACAGGAGAAGCCATGGCTACTGAAATCACGATGAACGATCTTCTGCAGGCGACGATCGACGAAGGCGCGAGCGACCTGCACGTGCGCGCGTACATGCCGCCCAAGCTCCGTATCCACGGCGAGCTGGTGGCGATCGCAGACGAGGCATTTGACGAGGACGACACCTTCAAGCTCTGCCACGAGATCATGACGGCAGAACAGTCCGCCGAAGTGGAGAAGAACGGCGGCGCGGACTTCGCCCTCGCGCACGAGGACGGCACCCGTTTCCGCGTATCCGTCTTCAAGGAGCGCAAGCGCTGGGGCTGTGTGCTCCGCATGATCCCGTCCACGTTGCTCACGCTCGAGCAGATCGGCCTGCCGGACACCGTGAAGGAGCTGCTCTTCAAGCCGCGCGGCCTCATCCTCGTGACGGGCCCGACCGGTTCCGGCAAGTCCACCACGCTCGCCTCCATGCTCAACGTCATCAACCGCGAGCGCGGCGTCCACATCATCACCATCGAAGACCCGATTGAATTCTACCACACCTCGCAGAAGTCGCTCGTCACGCAACGCGAGGTGGGCGACGACGTGCCGTCGTTCGCCGAGGCCATCCGCCGCGCGCTCCGTCAGGACCCCGACGTGATCCTCGTGGGCGAAATGCGCGACCTCGAGACGATCGGCGCGGCCATCACCGCCGCCGAAACCG
>CAMNLN010000291.1 GCA_946543025.1 uncultured Verrucomicrobiota bacterium | reverse complement strand
CGCGGCAGCCGCCGCGCAACAGACGGCTAAAGACATGCATTTCATCGCATTCATTTTAAAATCATCCTTTCTTGCCTTTGGACAAGAGGATTATACATGATTCGCCGAAGCAATTCCTATCCCCATTTTGGGGGATGGGCGGGAAGCGATCACCTGTACAGCGACGTCGGAATCAGCGTCTCGGCAGGGACGGGCTCGCCACGCAGATGCCGCACGATCACGCGGACGATCTCCTCTCCGACCATGTCCGGGTACTGCACCGCCGTCGCGCGGATCGCGCCGGAGCGAACCGCCCGCCGGCCGGCCTCGGACGCATCGAAAGCGAAGAGCAGCGGCCGCCGCGCGGCGGGCAGGCGTCGCAGCACCTCCCAGACGCCGAGCGCAGCCGGATCGTTGAGCGTAAAAATCGCATCCGGCGGATCCGGCATCGCCATGATCCGTTCCGCCGCCGCACATCCGCCGGAACGCTCGGTTCCCCCCGTCTCCTCCACGACAATCCGCACCGGCCCCGCGCCCTTCGCGTTGTGGGCGGCAAGAACCTTCTTGAAGCCGCGTACGCGTTCCTGACACGATTCCAGCAGCGGATTGTGCACGATCGCCACCGTGCCCCCACGCTCGCCAAGCGCGGAAACGAGCGCGTGCGCAATCTGCTTGCCGCCGCCGTAGTTGTCCGTCGCCACGTGGGCGACGACCCGCGCATTCGGGTCGGAACAGGCGGTGTCCACCGTGAACACGGGCACTCCGGCCGCGTTGGCCGCGCAGATCGCCCGTCCGATGTGCAACGCATCCACCGGGGCCAGCGCGATCGCGCACACGCCGTTCGTCACGAACGTCTCCACCTGCCGCGCCTGACGTTCGCCGTCCATCGCAGAGCCAACCACCTGCACCTCGTATCCGAGCCGCCGGCCTTCCGCCACGGCACTGTCAGCCAGCTGGCGCAGATGCGGATTGTCGAGGGTGAAAAGTGAAATACCGATGACGCCAAATGTCCGCGCGAGGCTCATCTGTTTCCTTTCAGGTGCTTGATCACAGCTTCCGTGCGCGTACGCACGTGGAGCTTGTCGTAGATGTGGCGCACGTGCGTGCGAACCGTCTCGTTGCCGATTGAGAGCTTTTCGGCTATCTCCTTGTACAGATAGCCCTTGGCGAGGAGCTGCAGTATCTCCGCCTCGCGCGGCGTCAGGTTCTCCTGCGCGTCCGTTGAGTCGCCCATCTGGTGAAACGACAGCACCACCCGCCGCGCCACGGACCCGCTCATCGGCGAGCCGCCGCGGTGAAGGTCGTGCACGGCGGAGATCAGTTCCGCCGGGTCCTCGTGCTTGAGCAGGTAGCCGGTCGCACCCGCCGCAAGCGCCTGGAAGATGCGCGTGGGGTCGTCGTACACCGTCAGCACCATGAACTGGACATGCGGCAGGCGGGCCTTCATCTGGCGAATCACGTCAATGCCGGAGATTCCAGGCAGGTTGATGTCCACCAGCGCCAAGTCCGGTGCGGAGGCCTCCATTCCCGCGACGGCGCTCTCGCCGTCCTTGAACACGCCCGCGAGCGTGATGTCGTCCGTCGTCGAGAACAGCCGTTCCAGCGACTCCCTGATGCCGCCGTTGTCCTCCACCAGCGCGACCCTGATCCGTTTCGTCATGCCTGCCTGCCCTTCCGCGTTTCCGCCTTGAACGTAAACGTCACCTCGCACCCGCCGCCTGCGCGCGGGCCGACGGAGAAGCTGCCGCCGATATTCTCCATCCGCTCCTGCATGTTCCGCATGCCGTTCCCGCCCGCGCGTGGCCCGCCATACCCCACGCCGTCATCGCCCACCGCCACGCGCACCTCGCCATCCCTGACAGATAGCGCCAGGAACGCCGTGCGCGCGTGCGCGTGCTTGACGACGTTGTTCAACGCCTCTTTCGTGCAGAGGAACACAGCATGGCGCACGGCGCTTGTGACAAGGACTTCCGGCAGTTCCACCGGGATGTCCGCCCGCAGATGCAGTCCCGCCGCGTCAACGAGACGCTCGGCATGGCGGAAGACGTAGTCCGAGAGTCCGAAGAGCGTGTCGTTGCGCGGCTCAACGGCCCAAACGACCTCGTCCAGCGCCCGCGCAACGCCGCGCACCTCGTCCGCGACCTCGCGCATCGACGTCTGCCCGCCGCCGGACGCGACGCCCGCAAGGATCGAGATGCGCGTCAGGCGCGCGCCGACATCGTCATGTATGTCCCGGGCGATCCGCGCGCGTTCCGCCGCCAGCAGGTTGCGTTGCCGCACGACCGCCAACCTGGCGCGCATGCGACGCAACACGACATACCTCACCGCGACAAACGCGAGCAGCAGCGAACCGACCGCCACGAGCGCCGCGAACAGCCCCGTCTCCCGGAAACGCGGCGCGACCGCAAACTCCCGCGCCGACGGCTCGCCCCAGCCGCCGAACGGCCCGCGCGCCCGCACCTCCAGCCGATACTTCCCGTGCGGCAGGTTGTGGAACGACACCGTCCGCGCGCCGCCCAGGGACCCCCACCCCTCAGTCGTCGGCAGCAACCGCGCGGCGAACACTATCCGGTCGGCCACGCCCGGACGGTCGGCCGTGAATGAAAACGCAATCTCCTTCGTTCCGGGGGCAAAGGGGCCTATCCCCGCCGGCGTCTCCCATACTACGCGCGGCGGAGGTGCGGACGTCACGGCAGCCAAGGCGGCAGCGTCAAGCGCCGGACATGCCGCATCACACGGCTCGTAGCCATCTTCCGCGCGGAACGCATCGACGGGAACTTCCGTCGCACGCCCTGCCGCATACGCCTCGAAATCTTCCAGGGCAAACGTGACGAGGGCATCGCCGGACGCAAGCCACAGCCGTCCGCGCGGATCTTCGCGAAATGCGCTGACTGTCGTCCCCGGCAGCCCGCCCACCGACGGAAGAACGGTGAACTGGCCCTCTTTCATGCGCGTGATGCCATTGCCGCGCGTTCCAATCCACAGCGCCCCCTCGCTGTCGCAGAAAAGCGCCCTCACAAACTCGCCGCCACGCGGCCCGCGCCGCCGATAGTAGGAGACGCGCGTACCCGAAATGCGCCACAGGCCCATGCCGTCCGTTCCCACCCAGATGTCGCCTTCATTGTCTTCGGCAATCGCCGAGACGTGGCGCGCGGGGAACCCCTCTTCTGCCGCGAACCGCCGAACAGCGCCATCCGCCAGCCTCACGGACAGGCCATTCGTCTCGGTTCCCGTCCAGACCCTTCCGGCAGAGTCTAGCAGTCGTACCGTGGCTCCAGGCGGGAGAGGCGTCGTCTTGTCGGGGCATCCCCGAATCTCGCTTGCCGCAGGCAGAACGAGACGAGGCCGTATGCGTAACAGGCCACCGTCCGTCCCCCGCCACGTCACGCCGTCGGCATCGACGAGCATTCGGTCCGGTACCGGGGGCGGCATCGCGGGGATGTCCGGAGACTGGTAGGTCTCGAATCGTATCCCGTCGAAGCGCGCCACGCCGGACGGCGTAGTGATCCAAAGATATCCGTCCGTCGACTGCGCAAGCGCCGTCACCGTGTTTTCCGGCAACCCCTCGGCCGTCGTCCACTTGCGCGTCATGTCACCGCCAGCGGCCGTCACGGCCGCCGCCAGCAATGCGCGCATGACACATTTCCTCAGTAGGTTCGTGGGGCCTGTCCTCATAGGTTCTTACTCGTCGTAGACCTTCCGGCCGGCGCGGATCGCCTCGTAGACGCGACACTCCTCGGCACGCCGGCGTTCGCTGCGCGCGATTCTCCACTTGTCCTTCGCGCAGGGCACGAAGCCCTCCATGTCGCACCGCGGCCGTTCGCGGAGACGGCTCGCCCCCAGTTCGATGATGGCGAGTGCCTCGGCGTATGCGGGCTTTCCCTTCACGCCCGAGAGGATGCGCGAACAGGCGGGGCGCTCGAAGTTCAGCTGCTCGCGCTGGCGCTTCGAATGGGAGTTCGCGACCTTCGCGCCGCACAACTTCTCGAGCTGCGCCAGTTCGGCGAAAGAGAGCGGCATGCGTCCGCCTGGGTTGTCCGGGTAGGCGCACTCGTAGCGCGGATAGTAGACCGCGTTGAGGTCCATCCACGTGATCACGCGGTCGCGTTCCTCGTCCGACAGCTTCGCCTTGCCGTGTCCATAGAGCGTTCGCGTAAGTTTCGATGCGTGCGAGCCCCATGAATAGGCGGGCTGTATCTCGGCCGGCCCGCCGCCGATGCATTTGATCGCGCCGGTCGCCCAAAGGTCCACATAACTCGTGCAGAAGAAAGCGCCCTTATCGCCGCTCAGGTTCAGCTTCTTTCCGCCGCGCGTGCCGTAGTCGTGGCACTTGAGGCAATGCCTGGCGAAGACGGGCTGCACCTCCTTCTGGAAGCTGAAGAGGCGCGCCGGACCGTACCATCCGTTCATCTTCGACGGTTCGCGCCGCATGGCGAGCGGACGTTCCGCCACCGGCGCGGCCTCGCCCACGCGCTTCTCGTGGCAGCCCACGCATCCGTACGTCTCGCCCGGCTGCACGTTCGCGCCGCTCCGCATCGACTGCACCATCTTCCCCTTCGCGTCGAGTGCCTGGAAGTAGACGAACGTGTTGCCCGGCACCTCGAAGTACGCGCTGCCGTCCG
>CAMNLN010000290.1 GCA_946543025.1 uncultured Verrucomicrobiota bacterium | reverse complement strand
TGTCGCCCACGCGCGCACCGCCCCATGCGAGGTAGGCGCGGTCGGTGATCGGGAAGGTGACGCGCACGGGATCCATCTGCACGATGCGCGCGAGCGCGCCCTTCGAGGGAGAAACGAAGTCGCCCGCGTGCATGAGGGACTTGCCGATGCGTCCTCCGATGGGCGCGAAGATGCGGGTATGCTTCATGTTGAACGCCGTGCTCGCGAGCTTCGCCGTGGCCTGGGAGACGGCAGACTTCGCGGACCCAAGGGCGGCGCGGTCGGACGCGAGGCCCGTTTCGGCGGCGTCCAGCTCGGTCTGCGTGATGCCGCGCGCGTCGGCGGCCTTCAGGCGCCGCAGGAGGCGCTCGGCGCGGTCTACGGCCGCTTCTGCCTGCACTACCTTGCTCTTGGCGGAATCCACCTCGGCCCGCGCCACGCCCTGCTCGGCCGCGTAGCGCTCGTCGTCAATCACGAACAGGAGGTCGCCCGCCTTCACCTCGTCGCCCTCGGCGAACTTCACTTCCTTCACGTAACCTTCGATCTGCGGGAGGATGTCCACCTCCTGCACCGGTTCCACGTGGCCGACGAACTCTTCTGGCGGGTTGAACTTCTCGGCCGTCACCTCGCCGACGGCGATGGCGGGCGTCTCCGCCGCCTTGCGTGGTCGCGTCGCGGCAGCGAAGCCGACGAATTCTCGCACATACCAGCCAAGGACGAAAAGGCATCCGCCGCCCAGCAGAAGGACAAAAAGAAAAGAGAGACGTTTCATGGCCAGACATTATACCCATCTGCGCATGACCGCGCAACGCCTTTCTGCTCTTGTTTTGGACTACCCGCGATGCCGCAAGCCGCAAGTTGCCGCCCGCGCAAGCTGCAATGCGTTTTTTTTCGCCGTTACCACTTGCCGGGCGGGGCATTTTTTGATATAATTCAAGCTTCACCGCCGAAACAGTTAACAAAGTGGTCGCTTACCACACTTCATTCGCGGCGAAGACAGTCGATTTCAACAAGTAGAAGAACGGCGTACGCCAGAGAAAGGTAAGCCCATGAAAGCAGAACGCAAAGTGTTCGGCAGGTTGCAGAACACATACGATCCGCCGGATCTGATCGAGATCCAGACGAAGTCATACAACGAGTTCCTCCAGGAGGACGTGCCCGCCGCGAAGCGCGCCGAGCAGGGCCTGCAGGCGATTTTCCACGAGATATTCCCGATCGCCTCCTACGACGGCCGCTACGTGCTGGACTTCGTGAAGTACGACCTCGGGACGCCGAAGTGGACGTACCAGCAGTCGCTCTACGAGGGCGAGACGTACGCGAAGCCGTTGCATGCCACGTTCCGCCTGAAGGACGGCGAGAGCGTACGCGAGGAAGACGTGTTCCTGGGCGACATCCCCGTGATGACAGAGGACGGCGCGTTCGTCATCAATGGCGCCGAGCGCGTGATCGTCTCGCAGCTGCACCGCAGCCCGGGCATCTCCACGGAGCGCACGATGCACGCCAACGGCCAGCCGCTGCTCTCGGTGCGCATCATCCCCGACCGCGGCAAGTGGATCGAGATCATGTTCGACACGAACGACGTGATGTGGTGCTTCATGGACCAGCGCCGCCGTCGCCGGAAGTTCTTCGCGACGACGCTTCTTCGCGCGCTGGGCTATGGGTCGGACGAATCCATCCTCAAGCTCTTCTACGACTTCAAGACGCTGGAAACCGGCCGCAAGTGGACCGAGAAGGACCTGCATCTCCTCGTCATGAAGGATCCGCAGACGGATACGGACTCGCGCGCGGTGCTTGCGCGCCGATACGACCCCGTGACGCCCGCGCTGATGGAGCAGATCGCCGCCGCCGGCATCCCGAAGGTGGAGGTGGTGGACGTGTCCGTCGACAACGGCACGCTCATCAAGACATTGCGCGAGGACGCGAAGATCGGCATTCAGAACGAAGAGGACGCCCTCAAGGACATCTATAAGCGCATGCGCCCGGGCGACCCGCCCACGCCGGTGAACGCGAAGCAGATGATCAACAAGCTCTTCTTCGAGCTGGCGCACTACGACCTTGGCTACGTGGGACGCCACAAGATCAACAAGAAGCTCGGCCTCTCCGGCAAGGTGCCTGAGGAGCTGCGCACGCTCCACGAGAGCGGCATTGAGGTGATCGAGGCCATCCGTCTTCTTCTCAAGATCTTCATGGGCCGCGACCAGGTGGACGACATCGACCACCTCGGCAACCGTCGCATCCGCACGACGGGCGAGCTGCTGGAGAACCAGTGCCGCGTGGGCCTTGCTCGCACGGAGCGTCTCATCCGCGAGCGCATGACGGTGCACGACTCCAACAGCCAAGGCCCGCTCACGCCGCAGCGTCTCGTCAACTCCAAGACCTTCTCGGCCGTGGTGACGGACTTCTTCAGCCGCTCCCAGCTGAGCCAGTTCATGGATCAGACGAACCCGCTTTCCGGGCTCGCGCACAAGCGCCGCCTTTCGGCTCTCGGCCCGGGCGGCCTCAGCCGCGAGCGCGCGGGCTTCGAGGTGCGCGACGTGCATCCCTCGCACTACGGCCGCATCTGCCCGATCGAGACGCCTGAAGGCCCGAACATCGGTCTCATCTCGTCCCTCGGCCTCTATGCGCGCATCAACAGGTTCGGTTTCATCGAGACACCGTATCGCGTGGTGAAAAACGGCAAGGTGACGAACACGATCGAGTACCTCCCCGCCGACGTGGAGGAAAAATACGTGATCGCGCAGGCGAACGCCATCTTGAATCCTGACCGCACGTTCGCGGACAAGAAGGTGACCTGCCGCTACAAGACCGAGTTCTGCGACAAGCCTGCCGAGGAGGTCCAGTACATGGACGTGGCCCCGATGCAGGTGATCTCCATCGCGGCCGGCCTGATCCCGTTCCTCGAGCACGACGACGCGAACCGCGCGCTCATGGGCGCGAACATGATGCGCCAGGGCGTGCCGCTCCTCCAGAGCGAGCGCCCCTACGTGGGCACGGGCCTCGAGGGCGTGGCGGCGAAAGACAGCCGCGTGATCGTCATCGCCGAGGCGGACGGCATCGTCGCCTACGTGAGCGCCGACATGATCATGGTGACGGAAGACGGTTCCCTTCCGAAGGGCGAGGCCAAGTTCCGCCACAACCCCGAAAAGGGCGTGTGGCGCTACGACCTGCAGAAGTTCCGTCGCTGCAACGCCGGCACCTGTTTCAACCAGAAGCCGATCGTCAAGCACGGGCAGAAGGTCAAGAAAGGCGACTGCCTGGCCGACGGCCCGGCCACCGACCAGGGCGAGCTTGCGCTTGGCAAGAACCTGCTCGTGGCCTTCATGAGCTGGCGCGGCTACAACTTCGAGGACGCCATTCTGGTGAACGAGCGCCTCGTGCGCGAGGATGTGCTCACGTCCCTGCACATCGTCACGTTCGAGTGCGGCGCGCGCGACACGAAGCTTGGCGCGGAGGAAATCACGCGCGACATTCCGAACGTGGGCGAGGACGCGCTCAAGAACCTGGGGCCGGACGGCATCGTGCGCGTGGGCGCCGAGGTGCATCCGGGCGACATCCTTGTGGGCAAGGTGACGCCGAAGGGCGAGACGGAACTCTCCCCCGAAGAGAAGTTGCTGCGCGCCATCTTCGCCGAGAAGGCGGCCGACGTGCGCGACACCTCTCTCACCGTGCCGCCGGGCACGACGGGCGTCGTGATGGCCGTGAAGGTGACGACGGCGCAGGAACTGCCGCGCGCCTCCGCGGGCGAGGACGGGGACAAGCCGTCCAAGAAGGCGCTCCGCGAAGCGGAGAAGAAGCGCGAGGCGCAACGCAAGAAACTCGAGGCCGACTTGACGACGGCGCTCGCGAACGTGCTGCTTGGCGACAAGCCTCAGCTCGACGTGATCAATTCCGAGACACAGGAGATCCTGGTGCCCGCGAACCGCAAGATCACGAAAGGGCACCTCACGAAGCTGGCAAAGGCGCACGACCGCTACCAGATCAAGGATAGCCCGTTCGCCGACAAGGTCGAGGCCATCGTGAGCCAGTTCCGTCCGCGCTTCGCCGAACTCGCCGACGCGGCGAAGGTCGTGCAGGGCGGCGGCGACGACATGTTCGACGACTTGCCCAACGAGGGCGGCGTGGTGAAGCAGGTGCGCGTCTACCTCGTCGACAAGAAGAACCTCTCCGTCGGCGACAAGATGGCCGGACGCCACGGCAACAAGGGCTGTATCTCCCGCATCCTGCCGAGCTGTGACATGCCGTTCCTGCCGGACGGTACGCCGGTGGACATCGTGCTGAACCCGCTGGGCGTGCCTTCCCGCATGAACCTCGGACAGCTGTTCGAGACTTACCTCGGCCTCGCGTGCAGGTTGCTCGGCTTCCACGCCGCCACGCCTGTGTTCGACGGCGTTCAGGAGTGCGAGATCGACGAGTACCTGGCCAAGGCCCGCGTCGAGCAGGAGCGGCAGGAGGGTTCCGCCGCATGGATCAACACGGACGGCAAGACGGTTCTTTACGACGGCCTCACGGGCGAACCTTTCGCCCAGCGCGTCGTGGTGGGCGTCATCTACATGCTGAAGCTGCACCACCTCGTGACGGACAAGATACACGCCCGCGCGATCGGCCCCTACTCCCTCGTCACGCAGCAGCCGTTGGGCGGCA
>CAMNLN010000289.1 GCA_946543025.1 uncultured Verrucomicrobiota bacterium | reverse complement strand
GCGCGCAGTTCAACCAATTCGTGCAGTTCGCCCAGGAGCAGCCGAACGCGGCCACCAGCAAGGCGATTGCCCGCGTGACTGGCAACGAGGACGCTCTCGCCGGGCGCTCCATCTCGGCTTCGACCACCGACCATGTCCGCGGCGTGTTCAGCTGGAGGCCCGCGTCATGCAGGGATTGAACGGAGATCCGGGGAAACCTGCCACGGAAAAGCTTGATTAAAAAGGAAGGAAAGAAAAGCCATGATCCCGGCGGCGCGGCGTTCGATCGCCTCGCGCCCACCGTCTTGGGCCTCTCCATCCTCCCGAAGATCAAGGCGCGCCAGCCGGACTACCAGAACACCGAGCTGTCGGTCGGCTCGCAGTTCATCTTGCGCCACCCCGGCCTCACGGCCGAAATCAACCTCTGCAAGACTCCCGAAGACATCGCAGCCTTGCTCCGAAACCGCGAGGCCGACATCAACGCGTTCGTCAACGTCGCCGCGCGCAGCGACGCCGCCTGCAAGACGGTGAAGTCCAATGCCGTTGCGCGGCTCGCGGCCAAGCTGGGGCTGGACGAGAGCCTCGTCGCGGCGCATGTCTCGACGCGCGGGCTCCACGGCGATGCGCAGAACCTCGTCTCCTTGATCGTGAACGGCAAGGCGCCGGGCTGCACGGAGCCGGGCTACAACGTGGAGTCCGCCTTCGACGCGCTTGTGAACGAGTTCGTCCAGAAGCGCGCCGACGCCTGCGCCGCCATCGATTCGCTCGACATGCCGGAAGACGTCAAGAACCACTGGAAGGCCGAGTACCTCGCCCACGGCGACATGCCGCGGCTCACGCCGGCGCAGCTGTTCGAGGTGGCGCAGTCGATCGACGTGAACAAGCTCAAGGGCGCGTTCGCCAAGGAGCTGCCGCTGAAAGACGCGGCGGCGATGCTGAACAGCGTCACGACGAAAATCATCGCCGACTGCTGCAGGGTGACCGGGGACCCGCGCGTCCTCGCCAACGCGAGCTGTTGGAGCGCGGGGAAGACGTGCTGGCCCATGCGACGGGACTGAAGGCCCTTGATGACTTCCTCGCCACGGTCAAGGCGGGCATCGCGATCCGCGACTTCAAGATCGGCCAGACGTTCGAATGATCCCGGGAAACGGCGGCGATCTGTAACTTTCCGCCACCCGGCGTGTAGACAAGGCGTAATCGGCTTTAACGGAAGGAGGCCACGTCATGGCACTTGAAATCAATGCGCAATATGCACGGTTCGTCCAGTTCGCCCAGCAGCAGGAGGACGCGGCGACGAGCAAGGCGATCGCCCGCGCGGGCGACGAGGATGTCGCGCTCGGCGGCCGCGTCATCACGCTGGCGACCGGCGACAAGGTCGCCCCGTGGTTCAAGCGCTCGCAGGACAACAAAGACGCGAACAACGCCGTGCGCGCGCTTTTCCGGCAGGCGATCGTCGACATGTTCGGCGGCGAGGAGAGAATTCCCGAAAGCGTCAGGAAAGCCATGCTGCTGAAGGAGTACGGCACTGCGGAGAATCCTTCCGGGAAGCCGCTCACCGCGCGCCGCATCATGGCGGTCAAGGCGGCGGTGGACGAGATCCTCGTGCGCGTCCCCCCTGCGCTCAATCAGGCGAAGGCGAACGCCGCGGCGCTCTACGCGCCCGTGAATGGCGTTCCCGTGCCGGCGGAGCGCCGCAACGCGGCCGACGGCCTTCTCGACACGCTTGTCAGGACGACGGCGATCGACAAGGATGCGCTCGAGGTGGCCGTCGCGAACGCCATGCGGTTCGTCAGGCGCACCAATGCCGAACTTCGTCCGGCCGAGGAGGTGCTGGCGAAGGGGCGGAACCTTCTCGCCGCCGTCGCCGAACTTCGCGTTCTCGCGAAAGGCGACCGCGCACTCTTCGAGATCGGCAAGGGATTCCTCAAGGAGATGAACGGCTCCGACATCCCGGAAGGATTCGTCCGCAGCCTGGTGGAGGCATCCAAGCTCGTGAAGATCGCCGCGATGAAGGGGCTTTCGGCCTCGTCGTCCGGGAAGGCCATCCACAAGGCCGTCTGCGAGTTCTCCGACAACCTCAAGAAGATCACGGACACCGTCGCCTTGGAGAGCCGGTTCGACGGCGCGGACGAGAGGAAGGCGGTGCGCAACTTCGCGGCGGCGCTGATCCTGCATCGCTGCGGCGACAAGGCGGCGCGGAACATCGTCGCGGCGATGGGGACCGTACAGGCGGGCACCCTGAACGCGCTCTACGCCCAGGTCGGCGTCGAGGAGTTCGACAAGCAGGGGCATTCGGCCGACCTCGTGCAGCATACGGCCGCGCAGGCAGTCCGGCTGGGCGACATGATGGATTCGCTGAACCTTGCCGCGCAGGTGCGCTTGAACGTCCCGGTGGCGGACATGGCGCGCATCTTGGACGTCGAGCAGCCCGACTACAGGACGATCGACGGCGGCCGCATCCTGGATTCGCTTCTGGATCGCGGCCGGGCGGCGGCCGTCGCGCAAAAGGCTCAGTTCGCCAGGAACGCCGTCGTGGGCGAAGGCCCGCTTGCGGACAAGCTGCGCGGCCTCTACATGCGCTTCGGCGGCCCCGAGGCGTACGATCCGGGCCAAAAGCTGGCGGCCAAGCGCAACAAGATCCTCGTCAGCATGCTCAACGGCGTCATTTGCGAGGAATGCAAGAAGCTTGCGGCGCCGAATACAGACAATACGCAGTTCGCCAAGGACCTCAACCGCAACCCGCACGTGAAGCTTCCTGGCAACCAGACGCTGGACAACCACAGCTTTGACGGCGCCCGCGACCAGCTTGCCTCCTTCGTGACGAACGGCGCGAAGACGACTTACGCATCGCTCGACGAAGTTGAAAAGGGCAAGGTACGCGTTCTCATGGCGATACTCAACCAAAAGCTCGTCAACAACGTGCTGCAGTCAGGTGAAATGGTCGCCCTCGACCCAGACGGCAGAGCCGCTCAGATACAGATTGGAGGCGGGAGATCATGGGAATTCAACGTCGCCTTTGAGCAGGACGGCACGCTCTCGATCGCATGCAAGTTGGTGATATCCAATTTGTCCTCCCTCACCATACCGGGCGGAAACGGCATAGAGGACTACGATACGGATGACATCAATCCCGCAACCAAGGTCGAGATGGACCTCACGCTGAAGATCAAGGCGGACGAATTCACCCGTCTTGCCTCGCTCGACTACACGGCGTGCGACCTCGGGGCCATCGACCGCATGATCGCCGACCCGAACGTCACGGACCCCCACAGCAAGTACGGCCAGGCGCTCGGCGAAGAGTTCGCGCTCAAAACCGCCAACTCCAAGGTCACGTGCACGAGCAGCTGCAAGATCACCGTGGCCTAGTTGCGCCCCTCCCGCATGGTAGGGCGAGGCGTCTCGCCGAGCCGTAAAAATGGTAGGGACGGCGTTCCACCGGCGCCCGCAAGATCCGGTAGGGGCGGCGTTCCACCGCCGCCCGCGGCTCGGCGGGACGCCCCGCCCCTGCGGGGAGGGGCCGCGCTCCGTCGCGGGCGCTAACTGGGAAAGCCGCCTTCCAGGCGGCGCGTTCCCGTTGCGCTCCAATTGAAAACTGGCAACATTCCATCAACCCTCAACGGCGGGGATTTTGCAATACTACCCGCATCGGAAAAGCAGGAGAAAAAGCAGGCATAGACTGAAACAGACAGAGACCCGTCGCGGCACCTTGCGCGGCCGGTCGTTCCGGTAGGGGCATGCGTCCCGCGTGACCGCGAGGAACAAGCCCCGGATGGGCAAACATACGCTTTTCGAAACAACGAAGATCCACAGAGAAGAGGCAATCAGGATATTCAATTTTACCATTGTCCAATCATAACAAATTTGGTATAATCCGCGCCGTGGGCACATTAGAAGTGACATCAAAACCGCTTGTGATCCTGCACGGCGAAATCAAAACGCCTCCCCTTAGTGCTGCAGCACGACTAGAGGCGGGAATCAACTTGCGGAAACTTCAGCGCGGAATGACTCTAGCCATGCCGATTTCTCGTCCCATGCCGTCGATTGGCACTCGGTGCGCCGAGTTGCGCATCGTGGACGTGAATAAGACTTGGCGGATCATCTACCGCGTTGATGAAGACGCCATTCTCATTGCCGAAGTTTTCGCAAAGAAGACCCAGGCAACACCCAAAACAGTCATCAAAGTCTGTAAACAAAGGTTGCGCGACTATGATGCAATTACCAAAGGAGCTTGAAATGACAGACGCAAAGAAAAAGATGTTAGCGGCAAAGGGCTACAAAGTCACCGATTCTGCGGAGTGGCTTGGACTTTCCCGTGAAGAGGCTCAGATTGTGGATATGCGCGTGGCACTTGCGCAGGAACTCGAAAGGGTTCGCAAAGCCAAGGGCATAACGCAGGCAGAACTCGCCAAGCGCGTCGGGACGAAGCAGTCCGGCGTGGCACGGATGCTGAACAACCCAGACACCAGCACGATGGACAACCTGATCAAGGCGCTTATAGCCCTTGGCGAACCCATCAGCAAGATTGCTGCCTGCCTCTTGCTCTGTTCAAACAACTGACCGCTGTTGTCGGTAGGTTTGCCATTGGCTTAAGTTGATCTTCTGCATTTCCGCCAGAAGGACATAGGTGACAGGCCGTAGAGGCTCGCGGCGGTC
>CAMNLN010000288.1 GCA_946543025.1 uncultured Verrucomicrobiota bacterium | reverse complement strand
TTGCCGCATTGTGGCGGAACTGATGAGGGCGTTTAAGATTTCATACGAACCGTAATCTCGTTTTGACGTGAAGTCAACGGGCGAGCATCCGTAAAATCTTTATGCGGTCGTCAGGTGAACATGATATAATTTATTCAAAATAACTTTTCAACCATGAACTTCATCGGTGTAGATTCTACCTTTTCGGAGGCCGACGTCGTGCTGTTCGGCGCGCCGTACGACTCTACTACGAGCTTCCGTCCGGGAACGCGCTTCGGGCCGGCGGCGATGCGAGCCGAATCCTTTGGCATCGAGACGTACTCGCCCTATCAGGATCGCGATCTCGAAGACGTGCGTGTCCATGACGCAGGCGACCTGGAGCTGCCGTTCGGCGCGCCGGACCGTGCGCTTGACATGATCGAGGCTAAGGCCGCCGCGATCCTTGCCGCCGGCAAGACGCCGTTCCTGCTCGGCGGAGAACACCTCGTTACGCTGGGCGCGGTGCGGGCGGCGGCAAAACGTTTCCCAGACCTGCGAATCATCCACTTCGACGCCCACGCCGATCTGCGCGAGGACTATCTGGGCGTGACGCTTTCGCACGCGTGCGTCATCCGGCGCTGCCACGACCTGCTGAGCGACGGCCGCATCTGGCAGTTCGGTATCCGATCCGGCACGCGCGAGGAGTTCGCGTTCATGAAGTCGGGACATGTCGTCACCGAGCCTTTCGCCCTGAAAACGCTGCCGCAGGTGTCCTTCCCCGAAGGGACGCCCGTCTATCTGACCGTGGACTTGGACGTGCTGGATCCGTCGGAGTTCCCGGGAACGGGCACGCAGGAGGCGGGCGGGGTCCGGTTCGGCGAGCTGCTGGCGGCGATCAACGACGTGCTGGCGCGCTTCCGCGTGGTGGCGCTCGACAACGTGGAACTTTCGCCGCCGCTCGATCCCACCGGCCGTTCCACGGCCCTCGCCTGCAAGCTCTTGCGGGAAGAGTTGCTGGCGATGCGGTGAATTTTTTCGCGTTGCGCCCGTCCTCTCTTAACGTTGCGCGGGCGTGACGTCGAATGAGAGGTGGCCGGCGGGGAGTGTCTTGCCGTTGACCGTTGCGGGCTTCTTGCCGACGTTGTGGAGAACGGTCAGGAGCCTTGAGCCGTCCTTGTTGAGAAACTCGCCGCGCAGGACGCCGGGGGGAAGGGGGGACATGTCGCGTACGGTGAAGCGGCCGTCGAAGTAGAACTCGCCATATTTCCGCATCTTCTTGCAGCATCGTCCGATTACGTCGGCGTAGGCGGGGACGGCGTCGATCGTTCGGCGGCAGACATACAGTTCGGCGTCGAACCGGATGCCGTAGACCAGGCAGTTGCGGAGTTTCTTTGCGAATTCGCCTTCCGCGTTGCGGACGCCACGGTTGGAGACGATCACTTCTGGAAAGGTATAGCGGAAGAGAGAAGGGAACTGCTCGGAGTTGGGCGTGAGATCCGCGAAGCCGAGTCCGCTGTGAATGAACTGGACGTAGGAGGCGGCGATGTCGGTGACGATTTCGGTGGCGAGAGGCTTGCCGATTTGATCGCAGTAGGAGATCGCGCGGTCGTAGAACTTGCGGCGGCAGGGCCACTCGCGGTCGATACGCGGGCCGTGCTCGTGCATGTCGTTGAAGCAGGGCTGGGTGGGGGCGGCGCCGTAGCAGTCAACGAAAAGGCAGTCTGGGTCGAAGGTGTCCTGCATCAGCTTGAGCTGGGAGAACACCGTATCGCGCCAGAGGGCCGTGCCGGAACAGGCGACGGGAAACTGCCGCGCGCCGTACATGGCGCGAAACTCGCCGAAACCGGGGTAGACGAACGACGGGCGGTGTTCGTCGCCGTTGATGGTGCGGATGAGGACGTCCTTGCCGTGGGTCCTGTAGAAGTCGCTCGACGGGTCTACCATGTGGCAGTTGCATTCGAGGATCACGCGGCCGCCGCGTCGGCGGACTTCGGCGATGTTTGCCTTCAGCTCGGCCCACGCGCCCGGATAAGGTTCCTCGTATTTCGGATAGGCACGGTCCATGCCTTCCTTCCACCAGGCGAAGAGGAAAAGCGTGTCGATCCCGTACTTGTGTCCGGCCTCGAACATGGCGGGGAGATCCTTAAAGGTGTAGTGGTCCTCGCCGAACTGGGACTTCAGCACGATGCGTTGCCAGCCGGTGAGGTCTTTCACCCATGGGGCCTTGGGCCTCGTCTTGAAGAACGCGGAATCGGCCCAGGCACGGTAACGGCACGCGCCCGCTCGCCAGTCGCCGTCGAGGAGGCCGACGACGACGGGGGCGAACGTCACCGTTTCGCCCGGACGCGCCATCGGAAGGTGGACGACGCCCGGCATGAGGTCGTCGCCGTGGATCGTGTGACGGACGGTGAGAAGGCAGGCGCGGACCTGATCGTCGAGGCGGGCCAAATAGAGAAACTTGTCCGCCGACTCGATGCCGAGCCAGCACATGGAGCATTGCGGGTAGTGGAGACGCCAGGAGGTCTCGTGCTCGTTGTGCAGGTAGTCGAGGGGCGTGAACGATTCCATCTTTGCCCAGGGATTGGGCGAACGTTGGCCGAGGGAACGCGGCATGTAAAGGACGTCCTTCTGCTTTTCGCCCACGAGTCCGTTGAACGAGACGAGCGGGGCGAAACATTCGTTCACGCGTACGCGCGAGCGATTGACAATGGTCGGCGTGAACGCGAGGAGATCGCCCGACTTTTCGATGCGGAGGATGAAGTCGATGTCGTAGGCGTCGCCGTAAGCTGAAACGAGGCGGTCGTAGGAGACCGTGAGCGTGTCGCCGGCGCGCGTGACGCGTCCTTTCTGGGCATGTGAAAAAACGGGAATCTCCGTGCGGGCGCCGTCGTCGAGGATGAGCCGCCAGAAGTCCTTGTTCGCGGCGGTGTTTTTGGGGAAGACGAACTTTGCCGCCGTGGCGTCGGCATTGATCTCGAAGGCCATGTTGGGAACGACGAGCGAGAGATCGGCGGCATGAAGGGCGAGCGGAAGGAGTAAGAGAGGGGCTAGATTGGATTTCATGCGGAGATCCTGTCAGGGGACGCGCGGGTTTTCGCTCCAAATGGGCGATCAGCCTGCGGCATCGATCACGAACGCCTGCTGGGTGCCGACGACGTCGAGACGGCCGACGGCGAGCGTCTTGCCGAACCGGACCAGACGGAGCGGCGTGTTGGCCGGCAGGGACTGCGGCGTGGGAGACGTGGCGTTGCCGACCGCGAGATCTAGGAGTTCGCCGACCGTCATCGCGATCGGTTCTGTCGCGAGGACGCGCAGCGCGCCGTCGTCCTTCCATCCGATGACGCCGTTTTCGCTGACGAGGAATCGTTCGGCGACGACCTTGCGCGGCGGCATGGTGCCGATTTCGGGAAGGAGCAGCGCGTCGCCTGGCGCGAGCGCGGCGAGGTCGGTGGTCGGCAACGCGAACGTGGCGAACTCCACGTCGGCCGACAGCATGCAGTCGCGGATGGCCGGATGCGTCGCGTCGAGGAACCTCAGCTGCCCCAGGGCGGAGACGAGCGTCGACGAGGACGAGAGGGAAAAGGAACAGACAGGGCCGCCCTCGGCGGAATAGATCTGCGCGAACAAGGCTTGCTCATCCGGATCGCGGGGGGATGGCGCGATGCCGACGATGCTCAGCTGCTGGCGGACGGCATTCTCGATGAGCTGGAGCAGCATCCCGCATTCCTTTTCAACGAGCGCCAGAAGAACAGGCTCCGGAACTTCGGCGCGCGTCGGCCAGACGGCATGAAGTTCGCCGAGGTTTTCGCTGTCGCACAGGCCAAGGACATGCTCTTCGGTGCCGAGGCGGACAAGAAGGTCGAGCGTCTCCGATGGACGCAGGGCGTCAAGACGCATCGTACAGTTCTGTTCGCCAAGGCGGCAGGGCATGGCCCATGCGGGAGAGGCCAGGAGATTGTCGGCGGTAGCCTTTGCCCATTGCGGGAGCTCGGAGAGGATTTCAAGTGGTTTCATGGGAAAAGGAGTGTTGATATTCGTTTAGACGACCGCGCCCTTCCGACGCGAGGTCTTGAGGTTGAGGTTTTCGACCGAGACGGCAATCTGGAAGGACGGGATGCGTTCGGCGAGCGTCTGTTCAAACTGGACTTTTGCCGAGGCGATGGCCTGCGCGGCAGACGGCGTCGCAGGCGTGATGGCCACGGTGATGGACGACCCCTTCGCCTCAAGGCGAATCTCGGAGCCGTCAAGGATCGTTGGCTTCAGCTGGATGGTGATTTCGCCCTCGCCATGGATAAGCGACGGCGTGACGAGGATCGTGTCGGCTACTTGGGACGCGGCCTCTACCAGCTCGTGCGTTCTGGCGGTCGCGGCGGCAGGGTCGATCTCGATGGCGACAGGCGCAATTCCGGCGATGGGAGCCGCATCGGTTGGCGCAAAGGGAACGGAGACGGGCGCGGCTTGAAGTTGCGGGGAGCCGGTGACCTGAACGTCGCCGACATAATCATCTGCATCTGTTTTTTTGACGGCGGGTGAAATCTTTGGAATTTGGCTGTCGACGATTGGCTGCTTGTCGCCAGTGATTTGACCGGCCGGTTGGGCCATTGTGTCGGTCGCAGGAAGAACCGTCGAGGCCGGAGAAGCCGGAGACGGGGATGTTACGGCCATGGCCGGCCGGGCGGGC
>CAMNLN010000287.1 GCA_946543025.1 uncultured Verrucomicrobiota bacterium | reverse complement strand
CTCCGCACGGGCGAGACGATGGTCGACAAGGTATACGGCTACGTGGCAGACCTCTCCACCGCCCTGAACCGTGTCTCAGTCTTTCCAGTTCGCGACATGAAAGGCCGCATCATCGGCCTCATGACCTCGCACTACCGCGCACGCTCAAGGGAATCCGCCCCCAACTGGTACGATACGATCAAGGACGCGATCGCCTACGTCTCGCAGAACTACGCCTCGGACATCTCCGTCCCCTCTCTCGCCGCCCGCGCGAACCTCTCCCCCGCGCAGTTCACGCGCATCTTCAAGCGGCAGACCGAGACCACTCCGGCGCAGTACATCGCCCGCACACGCGTCAACGCGGCGCGCGTACTTCTTGAGACCACGGACATGCTGGTCGCGGACATCGCCTCCGCCACCGGCTTCTACGATCACGCCCATTTCATCAGGACGTTCAAGTCCGTTGTCGGCATCACGCCCTCGCGCTACCGCAAGCGGCACTGGGAAGGCATCTAGCCCTTCAGTTTCCACCCCTTGCGGTAGGTGGTGCGCAGGTAGGCGTTCGCGGCCTCGTCGTTCGTGATGCGAACGCCGTCCCAAAGAAGCTTCTTCAGCCCGGCGCGCGCGGCCACGTTGCCGAGCAGGACCGTCCGTGCGAGCGGCGCGGAATAATCGAAGTTGCAGCCCGCCGGACGGTTCGGATTGCGGATGGCGCGCAGCCAGTCGACGGGATGCGACATCCCTTTCTCGCGCGGAATGGTCTTGGGCGGCTTGGACATCGCCTTTTGGAGCTTGTTCGGCACGAACTGCAGCCCGCCGCCGTGCGGGCCGATCGCCATCACGCCCTTCTCGCCGACGTAGACGGTACCGAGGCAACCGAGGTTCTGTTTGTACTTCTTCTCCAGCTCCTCGACGATCGGCGGCAGGTTCTGGTACTCGCGCTTGAGGCAGACGCCGATCTTGTTGACGTGCGCCTTGTCGTAGGGGATGCCGTCCTTCACGCCGTCGAACCAGTGGAGCGTCATCGCGTCCATGCCCTTGCGCGCGGGGAACGTCCAGTGGATCGTATTGCGCCACGTCCAGGAACCCTCCGCGCCCCACTTGAGCTCCGTGGCCTCCACGCTCGTGGGGTTGACCTCGCCGAGGCGCAGAGACCAGAACACCGGGTCTATGATGTGTGTACCCATGTTGCCGATCGCGCCGTTACCATAGCCGATCCACGCGTGCCAGTCGTGCGGGTGGAGGCCGTTGTGGTCGGCCGTGGGCGCGTAGTAGTCGCAGACGGGCGCGGGGCCGCACCAGGCGTCCCAGTCCATACCCTTGGGCGGCTCGGCCTTGGGCGGACGGTACATCATTGCGTTCAACCGGTCGTTGAACGCCCACACGTCGTGGATCTGTCCGAGCGCGCCGCTCTGGATGTATTCCACGAGGCGGCGCATGCCCTCCTCGCTGTGTCCGTGGTTGCCCACCTGCGTCATCACGCCGTACTTCTTGGCGGCGGCGTGCATGAGGCCCACCTCTTCCACCGTGAGGGCCATCGGCTTCTCCACGTAGACGTGCAGGCCCTTCGACATCGCGAGGATGGCCGCCGAGGCATGGTGGTGGTTCGGCGTGGCGATCGCCACGGCGTCCAGCTCGCCCGCCATCTTGTCGAGCATCTCGCGGTAGTCGTAGAACGCGCGAATCTTCGTCACGTCCGTCTGCGGCTGGTGGGCCTTCACCACGGCGCGCACCTTGTCCCAGCGGCTCGGATCCGGCTCGGCGATGCATACGATCTCCTCGGTGCACATGTCGTTGAGGATGCCGTAGCGCGTGCTGAGGCCCATGCGCCCGCCACAGCCGATGAGGCCGAGGCGTATCTTGCGTCCGCCGGCCACCGTTCCCGCCAGCGCGGCGTTGCCGACGTTGAACAGCGGCACCGCCGCCGCCAGCCCGATGAAGGTTCTTCGTTTCATAAGCTCAAAGTCCTAGCACGTGAATGAACTTCTTCATTCTTCTGGTCCCTTCGCGCGCCCCGTATTATACACATTCCATTCCCCAGTCGCAATGACAGGCCAAACATTCGTCATTTTCGGAGCGTAAGCGCCACACCGTTGCCGCCGACCGATCCGCACTCGACCCTGAACGTGCGGGCGGCCTCGTCCCAGGCGCCTTCGGCGGCCTTGCCGTCCAGCCGCACGTCAGACGGCGCCCGGTCCAGATGGAACACGGCCGCGAACTTGCGCGACGCCGGCATCCCGGCGAACGATCCCTTGCGCGGCAAAATTCTGAACGTCACGCCATCGCCGTCCACGTCCACGGAAAGCGCGGTGACGGCGAACTTCCCCGAACGGTAGTCGAGGGATTTGCCGTCGTCCTCGTAAAGCTCGGCCTTGCCAGACTCGGACGGCCATGTCTCGAACGCCACCTCGTCGTTGAAGCCGCGCTCGACGTGCCGCTTCACGGGCCATGTCGGAATGATCGCGCCGCCGCGCACGTACAGCGCCCCGCCCCAGTCGGCCGTCTTCTTCACGGGCAGCTCGGCAGGGCCAGCCACCGTCACGCCCGTGCGCCAGTCGTGCCAGACGCCCGGCGGGACGCTCACGGTCGGGGCAAACGCCGAGACAAGCAGGTTGTCGCCCAGCATGTACGTGGTCGTCACGGCGTCGTACTTCGGCTCGTCCGGATACGCGAGCGCCAGCGCGCGCATCACCGGCCATCCGGTGCGGGCGGCGTTCGCAGCCGCCGTGTAGAGGTAGGGAAGCAGCCTGTAGCGAAGCCGCGCGTAGCTGCGGAACGTCTCGAACCCCTCCGGCTCCTGTAGCCACGGCTGATGCCAGTAGTCCCAGTTGTTCTGCTGGCTCCACGTCTGGAGGAAGCCGAAGTGGAGCGATTCCACGTTGAAGATCGACATGTCGCAGCTCTGGTTGGAGTGTCCGCAGATGGCAAGGTTCAGGAGAGAGGCGAGCGGCTTGGGGCCGCCGCCCGTGTCGCCGGCCCATGTGGCGACGAACTGCTGGATGCCGGCGTATCCGCCGGCCGAGTAGACCATCGCGCGGCGACCTGTGTAGTCCTCGTACCCGCGCGCCATCTGCTTGTCGTACACGGCCGGATACAGGTTGTGCATCTCCTCGTCCGTGCGGCCGTTGGCCCAGGCGCGATTCGGATGTTCGCCCACCTGGTTGCTGCCGTCGAGCTTGAAGCACTGCGCGCCCTGGTCGACGAACTTCTTGAGGTGCTCGAACCATGGCAGCATCCCGTCGGGCATGTCGTCCTCAGGGCACTTCAGGAGACTGTACATCTTCTCCCCGTGCGCGGACTTCTTCTTCCCCTTTGCGTCCTTCGCCGCGCCGGTGTCGATGCGGTCGTCCTCCCACGTCTCGGTGATGTCGTCAGGAACCTCAATCTGACGTCCGCCCTTCCTGGCGAGCCCGGCGGCGCACTGCTCCTCGTAGCGAAAGAGGTCATAGTCGCAGCAGAGCCACAGCGAGAGCTTCATGCCGATGCGCTTCATGGCCGCAATCCAGGTGTGCCCGCCCATCGGGGCCCAGTAGGGGAAGTAGAAGCGCTGCGTGTTCCACTCCTTGTAGACGGAGAAGTCATAGAACTTCTTCATCCAGCCGGGCTCCAGTCCGTAGACGTCGCAGGGGATGTCACGGTCGCGGAACTGCATGCACTCGTTGATCACGTTGTACTGGTCGATGTTTTGGTTGGCCACGTACGTGAAGCCGTAGCCCCACACGGGCAGGAGCGCCGGACGCCCGCTCAGCAGCGTGTACGCGTCGAGGAGCGCAGGATAGTCCTTGCCGAGGAACACGTAGAAGTCGATCTCTCCCTGCGACGCCTCTACCGTCATGACGTCCGGGTCCTTCGCGCCCATGTCCCACGCGTGGCGCCAGGTAGAGTTCACGAGTACGCCCCATCCGTTGCGGCTCAACGCCACCGGCATCGGGATGTAGCTCTTGACGTTGCGCACCCAGATTTCATAGCGCTTGCCCCGGCGCATGATCTCCTCGCGGCTGCAGTCGCCAAGGCCATAGATGCGTTCGCCTTTCGCGAGCGAGAACGCGATCGAGAAACCCTTGCCGACCGTGCGCGGCGCGATCGCCACGTCCGCGCCCGAGACGCGCGACTTGACGCGCACCGTCCCCTGCGCGGCGTCCACGCACAGATCGCCCGCCGCAGTCCGGACCGTCCCGCCCTCGCGCGCGAATGCCGCACGCGGCCAGTCGGCCTTCAAGATCCCGTAGCGGTTGAGGCCGGACTCCGTCCAGCAGTTGGTCCAGCTCTTCCGCACGCGGAAGAGGTTTTCCGCCAGCATGTCCACGCGCAGCTCGGTGGCGTCCGCAAGCTTCGTCACGACGCTCTGTCCGTCCGGATCGGCGGATTTCCACACCGGCCCGCCCCAAGCCGCACAGGCCGCAAATAAAAGGATAGCTACGAGATGCTTTTTCATGGCGCGCACACTTTACCACATCCCACTGCCCTTTGGAAGCGCGGATGCATAAGATGCACAAGCATCAAGCCTCATCTGCGCAATTCACCGTATTATCTTCCTCCATTCTCTCTACCTTTGTTACGCCCTTCCCCGGGCGAGCGCCGTTCTCACAGCCGGGTCACCCCACGCCCATCGGTCACACGGCATCTCTCCAGCGCCCCTCCAACATCTTTCCCGTGTCTCTCCAGCGTCCCTCGAATGTCCTTCCTGTGTCCCTCCCGCG